>SVND01000007.1:34755-58080 GCA_015067075.1 Oscillospiraceae bacterium | reverse complement strand
TGAAAATTACTTCCCAAATGCCTTTTAGGATGATCGGTAAAAGCAAAAGAACAAGCACACGAATAACAAGAGCCATAAATACACTGCCTTTCATAATGTAGACTACAAAAATATTATATTATAAAAAATGCTGTGTTGTCAATACCTGTAACTATGAATGTTTGGCGATTTTAGCGTAGAATAAAAACGGATTCATAAAAATGCACCGCAAAAGTCAGATGCTTTTGCGGTGCTTATCGTTTAGAGATTGATTTAATAAATGCAGGGTAGAACGGCTAAAAATTTCGTTGCTCAAATGGAATATTCTTGAAGAATTGCTCCAAAGAGCTGTTTAATTCGTTTAACGAACCGCATGTCACGCTCCGTCGGCTTATCCAAGTGCGTGATTCGGGTGAAAAAAACTCAACCTCATAAATATATAAGCTTTTTCGTGGCATAAAAACAATAATACGGTTCATGTAGTCATTAAAATATTTTTGGTCAATGGGATTGGGATGTCTGTCGAGTCCGTTATGTTTATGTTCAACAGCCAATGCAGATAAAAAACGGCGCTTTGACAGGTTTAAAAATTGAAGAGATCTGCCGCATTTGCATGCCATAAAAAGGCAGGCGAAAAAAGTTCCAAATTGCGCAAATGTGTAGATAAGGAAAATTAAACTATCATAAGAAGAAAACTCACTGAAAGATTTGCCGTCGGTCAATAAAATACAGAGAAATGACATTACCACCAAAAGACAGACTAGGCTTAAATGGATAATGAATCGTTTTTTGTTTTTGATATATTCATCTTTGGCGTCGGCGATATATGGAGGATAAGAGCTTCGATTTATTTGAGATGTAATATATTTGTATATATCATAAGCGTTTCCTAAATCATATATACAGATGATCTTATCTCCGATAAACAGTTTTAAACCCCACACCGAAAATTTAACTGCCGTTATATTTTTTATATCAGTGCATAGCTTTTTTCTAAAACCGAATTGAGCGTTGAGCTTTTCGTTTTCAATATTGAAAAAAGCGTTTTTGTTAAAATTATATATATAAAATGCAAGGAAAAGAAAGAAAATTCCGATGAACATAGAAGCAAAGATTGGAATTGCCGATAAAATGAGTTTTTTTTGAAGCTCTTTGATTGCAAAAACACAGGAATTTACGGTTATGGCAATACCGCCAAACAAAGCGAAAATAATAAAAACGGTTTTTGGCAAAGAATTTTTAAAAATGCCGCTTATTGTATCACTCATAGAGGTGAGCTTACTCCTTTTCGAAAATTCATATATTGCTGAAGAATGTCCTCGACGTCGTTATCTTCCGGTTCAAAACCATCGTCAAGCTCGTTGCATATCCAAGCGAAATAAAGGGTGATAGCTTGAATAAACGAATAAAGAATTTCTTCGACAGTGCTTTTTTCGGTTCTTACAGGAAGCCTTATTTCGGGAATGTCATTTTTATCAGTAAATGCAGGGTAAGAGGAAAAGTCAGACCAATAAAATAAAAAGCCGACTCTTTTGCCATCACGGCGGATCAAATAATGCCTGTATTCGAAATCGACCCACAAGGTTACGGGAATACTGAAATTATTTTCTACCCAATTGACAAAAATGCGTAATTCTTCTTGGGTTTCAGTAGGAATATTTTTGTCAAAACCAATATCAAATCCGGGTTCAATTTCAGACGTGAGTTGAATTTTAACATCTTTTGCTTTGACCCATAAATTTGTTTTGTTCATTTCCGCGTCTCCTTTACAATAATATAAACGCCGATTTGTATATAAATATTATATAATAAGAATTTACTTGTTGTCAATACCTGTAACTATGAATGTTTGGCGATTTAGCGTAGAATAGAATCAGATTCATAAAAATGCACCGCAAAAGTCAGATGCTTTTGCAGTGCTTATCGTTATTCATTGACTGTATCGGTGATAAACTGTGCAAAGCTTATCCGTTCGATTGTCTTTCGTTGGTTTATTTTGCATTCTCCTTCGCCGTGTTGATGGAGGAGATCAGGATTTTTTTTATTTCAACGCATCTATCAAAAATCGTTTTATCATGATAATATCCACTCTCGATCAAAATTTCCAGCCAATATTCGGTTTCAGAGCATTCCTTGAGGGCAATATGTAACTTTGCTACAAAATCCGCTTTACCGTGAGCGTAAAAAGCCTCACGAATATTCGCGCCAATACTTGTTCCAGAACGCAAAAACTGATTGATCAGCGCGCTTTCGCATTGTGCTTCCCTCAATACCTTGCAAGCACGAATAACATCTAAAGCGAATGCTTTCGACTTTATCATTAAAGGACTTTCGGACATATTACTTACCCTCCTTTTTTGATTTTACTCTATTATACCATAAAGCCTATTACTTTTCAACCTTATATAATAAAAATGCTTTTCGACCAATGAGCGAAAAGCTGTCATACTTCTTCACTATTCACTATTACCTATTACTTTGCAAAAAATCTCTTCGGACGAATTTAGTGAAAAGTGAAGAGTGAAAAGTTAAAAAGTAAAAATCTCCCCGAACTTCGTCCGAGGAGATTTTTGGCTGGGAGGGCGGGATTCGAACCCACGAGATGCCAGAGTCAAAGTCTGGTGCCTTACCGCTTGGCTACTTCCCAAAATTGTACCATAATATAATATCAAAAATTTATGGGTTTGTCAATATAAATTTTCATAAACGATAAAAAAATTTACAGCGACCTTGTAACTTTTTTTGATTTTTGCATATAATGTATAGTGACATCTTATGAAAAAAGGAGCTGTAATATGAATCCCTTTGAAATCACACCGAAGCCCTTGGAAAGCACGCTTATGGATTGGAACGAGATACGACCCGTATCCTACAATAAGCGTGACGTTGATCCTTATACGAGAACACGCGTTATCTTAATGAATGGCACGGAGTTTGAAGCAAATTGGTTTTCTCATCAGTTTTCGCGCAATTGCGACAATAACGACGTGCGCAGAGCTCTTGCTCTTATTCGCCGTTCGGAGCAAATGCAGCAAAAGCTCATAAGCCTTATAAAGCCTGTGGATGAAACGCTTTTGGAGCACACTATCGGCTACGAACAGCTTGCTGTCGACCTTACGGCACAGCTTGCACGGCATGAGCCGGACCAATATGTGAAAAAAGCTCTTGATTTTGCGCTTTTAGAGGACTTTGACCATTTGTACCGATATGCTGATTTTCTCGATATGGAAACTAACGAAAAGGCGGAGGAGCTTGTCGGCAGATATACGGAAATAATGCCGGGCAGACCTACGGTTTCGGAATATCGCCATCCCTTTGACTCTATTCGTTATCATATCGACAACAAAAAAGCCGCTCCTCAGACACGTCTTTGTGTCGGTATAATCACCGCGGCAGAGCAGCAGACCATGAATTATTATATGAACGTATGCGGCGCTTATCATAACGACAGAGGCAGATGGCTCTATCAGGAGATAGGTATGATCGAGGAACAGCACGTAACGCATTACGGAAGCCTTATGGATCCGAGAGCAACGTGGTTTGAAAACCTGCTTATGCATCAGTATACGGAGGCGTATCTGTATTATTCCTGCATGGAAACTGAAACCTGTCCCCGTATCCGTCCCATTTGGGAGAAGCTTTTTGAGCAGGAGATATCCCATCTTCATGCGGCGGCAAAGCTTCTTTGCAAGTATGAGGGTAAGGATTGGCGTAAGGTCGTCGGAGGCGACGGAAGCTTTCCAGCACCGCTCAAGTTGCAATCAAATATTGATTATGTTCGTGACGTGCAGGGCAGAAGCGTACAGATGACGGCAAAGCGCGAAAACTATAAATGCGTAAACGACCTTGACAGCCGAGATGAATTTTTCTGCTATCAGAACATTGTAAATCACGATCTTTCATCGGTGCAAAGCCATACCATAATTGAAGATTATATCAAGCGCAACGGTAAGGATTACAGATTTGAGGTGGCACCCAACCCCATTCCTCAGCTTCGTGACAGAACGAGCGATAATACTGATGTGGGACGCACTCCCGGTGCATCCGATGCGTGCATGATGTAAATAAAACTGCCCGTATTTTTCATACGGGCGGTTTTTACGTTAATATCTGTCCATTTTAAGCGTTTCGAAGGAGTGAACCTTGAGAGTATCTGTTTTTTCGTTGAGATAATACGTCTTTCCGTCCACAACTATTTTTTGGAAATGCAGATTTTTAGCGGAAAGTGCAGGGCATCTTTCTGCATCGGAATCGTCGCAAGCGTAGCGGAAGCCTGTGATGCTGAAATTATCCATATGGGACTCGAAAAACAAAGCGGTGTTGGGTGTCGGCGGTGTTGTACCGGGAATGTTTGTCGGAGCGAGAACAGGGTAGCAGGTGAAGTTCTCGATATGCACGTCGCTGATAGCGCCAACGCCTTCGGGATAATCGCTTTCCTTGAAAATAGGGGTGCGGCAATATCTTGCGGCGTCGGCATTTATGGCGTTGCATCTGAAGCCGCCGTAGATATTTTTAATGCGGATATTTCTGATGGGCGCTGTAACGCTGAGCATTCTGATTATGGTGTGACAGCTTTCGGCGTAAATATTTTCGATGGAAATATCCTCGATGCAATCACGGCAAAGGTCGAGATTTTCAACGCGTTCAATGGAATCGTCCGCATTGAGCGCTATCATATCGTCGTTAGTTTGTCCGAAGGAAAGCGCGCGGATATTGCGCACGGTGCCGTGCTTTACGTCGCCGCCGAAATGTATACCATCCTGATTGTGACCGCATCTGTCGCTTGTGAAGCTGATGTTTTCTATGGTGAAATTATGTACCTTGCAGATGCGAAGATTAAAGGTAACGGAATTAGCCAGCACCATATCGGAAAGGGAGAGATTTTCAACGCTGACAAAGTTGAGGATAGTTCCCGAATAGCCCTGTTTATCGAAAATATCGGGCTTGGCGTTTTCTTTAGCTGTGTTGTTGCCGTCCCAGATGCCGCCGCTGATGGAAATGTTCACGTTGCCGCCGAGCGTGTCGCAGTTGGAAAGGAGGAAATCGTTTCTTTTTCTTCGAGTGGTGCATTTCATGACGATCTTTGCGGTCTTATCTGCTTCGATGTGTGTGTTTGAGCGGACCTTAAGCGTCTCAGAAATACAGTACACGCCCGTGGGAATAATGACGCGTGCCGCGCCGCAATCAAGTGCCGCCTGAATTGCGCTGTAATCGTCGTGCCTTCCGTTGCCGACGGCACCGAAATCCTTGACAGAGCAGGTGAAATCCATGGTAAATCCTCATTTCTTTATGTAATAATTTTATTATATCATGGAATTAAACAAATGGCAATATGGATTTTGTACGAAAAAGCCCTTGACAGAAACGGAATAGCACCGTTTTTGTCAAGGGCTATGCACTATAATTTAAAATCGGTTAAATGGAAGCTGTGAGCATCACGAATGCAACAGCCGCAACGAAACCGACGATAACGGTTGCCGCAAAAAAGCCTATACCTGTAAGAATTTTAACGGCAGGGGACTGTGATTTTTTCATAAGAAGCATGGAAAAAACTGAACCGAGCGCGCCTAAAGCGCCTCCGATAGCTCCGCCGATAACGGGGAAAATCGAACAAAGGGTAGCAGAGTTGCCCCAAGTCAGCAGAAAGACGATAGGAAGAACGGCGAGAACGATTTCATACCATTTGGATTTGGGTGATAATTCAATTGTTTCATCTCCAATGGAAAGGGAAACACCTGTTAAATAGTTGCCTTTTAATACTGCCTTATTTTCACCGATCATAAATTCCGTTTTTGAAACAGGCTGAACGGCGGTGCCGTTAATAATTAAAGATTTTTTTCCTGTCCAGATACTTTCGCTGTAAACGATTTCGCCGTAAGAGGGATGGGTAATACTTGCCTTCATTGTTTTCCACTTCCTTATAATAGTAATTCAACAACATTACAGCGGTTGTCTTTTATATTATAGCATAAGTAGGTAAAACTGTCAATGATAAAACTGTTGAAATTGTATTTTTTTTGATGAATTATAAAAAAATACAGCGGTTTGTGCGGCGCTGAGTTGAAAAATAATTCAAGGCATAGGAAAATGGCGAAAAGAAAAACGACAAGCTTACGTTAAACTTGCCGTTTTGTGTATGAGCAGTAAAAAGGTATGAGATGTTTTGATTTTCTCTTTAAATTAACCCAGTCCCATAAATTTTTTAGCAACAAGACGACCGTTATAATACAGTCGCATATTAAGATAACCCATTTTTGCTTCTACCGTGATCGGTTCATTGTTGGAATCTATTTCGCCTTTTAAACAAAAGCGTGTTGCAACCAAACTTAAATATTGGTCTACCACTTTATCATTGATTACAAGCGAGCAAGCCTGTGGAGAATTATAAATCTGAACAACATTGTCGTTCTCTTTATATTCTATTCGTATTTTACCTAAATCCATTTCGGTTTTCCTCCAATCGCGGTCAATTCAAACCACCGATCTTCTACTACCCATTTTTTTATTTTGCATTCTCCTTTAGAGTTTTACAACTCGCAATCAACATTCGTCTGATGCGACCGCAAAGATTTCTGTGGTATTTATATGTTTCTTCATCAATATCGTTTGTGTTGAATAACAATTGTAGCCAGCCTTCTGTTTCGCTACATTCTTTGAGAGCTATTTCAAATTTTGAAAGCATATCTGCTTTGCTCTGCCCGTAATTGGCTTCACGGATATTCGCATAAATGCTACTTGAACTCTTGCGAATTTGGAAGAGAGTGTTGGAAGAGGCTTTTATATTTTGACAAAGCAGCTCAATATCGGTTGCAAGCTGCTCTGAATATATCAATAAATAGTTTTTAGCCATACAATCACTCCCTTCGAGAGCATTATATCATATTTTACAAAGTAATTCAAGAGCTTTCCGCATCCTCGTATCCTAATCACGCCATGAGGCGTGTATATCACCAACACGAAGTGTTGTATATCATCAAGCCGCAGGAGATACAGCCTACGGCGATGATATACACGCTAACGCGTGATGATATACCAAGCCTGCGGCTTGGATAAACAAAAAGAGAACTTTTGGTATACAAAAGTTCTCTTTTTGTTGGCTATGGGCTACAAAAAAGATATTTTAGGCAGTTTTGCGTATGAATTCGAACCCTCACATAAATCACGGCGAAAGCCGTGTATATCATCAATTCCGTAGGAATTGCATATCATCAATGCGGAGCATTGTATATCATCATTGCGAAAGAGGATACAGCCTTCGGCTGATGATATGCACCTTCGGTGATGAGATACACGCTAAAGCGTGATGATATACCATTGCTTTCGCAATGGATAAAAAAATTCGACAAGTCGAAACTTGTCGAATTTTTTGGCGGAGATGGAGAGATTCGAACTCTCGAACCGCTTTTGACGGTTACACGATTTCCAATCGTGCGCGCTCGACCAGCTACGCGACATCTCCAAACATAGTCTGTCGTTCAGCGACTTTGATAGTATATCACTTTTATTCAATTTTGTCAATATCTATTTTTGAATTTTTTTAAAATTTTTTATTTGCGAAAGGAAATATGAATAATATTCATTATGCGTGTAAATTTATTTAAAATATTTATATATATAATTAAATATTTATAAATAAAAGCGATTTTTTCTACAAAAAATATGTTTTTTTGCGAAAAAAATATTAAAAAACTACTTGACAAACGAAAAATGCGGTGGTATAATATGCACACAATTAAATTTAAAAGCGTTTGAGCGGAAACCAGTACCTGTTTCTTAACGTTTTCAGAGAGCCGCCGTTTGGTGTAAGGCGGTAACGCGGAGACAGCGAATTCATTCCGTTAGCTGTGGGTTGAAGGCTTTGCTGAGTAGACCTCACCGGGTGCGCCCGTTATATCGCAAGGTGTATGTTGGTACACTTAATGAGGCTTTTTCCGCGAGGAAAAGGCGAAGCAGAGTGGTAACACGGTAAATAACCGTCCCTGTATTTTCCATTGAGAAAAGCAGGGACGTTTTTTTGTTGTTTGCACGATAAAATCGTGTTAAATAAAAATATTTTTTAAGGAGACTTTAAAAATGAAAAAACTCATCTCACTCATGTTAGTTCTCGCTCTTAGCATCGTAACGTGCTGCACGTTTGCATCCTGCGGCAGCTCCGCGGATTTTACCGTCGGCATCTGCCAGCTCATGGAGCACGATTCTCTCGACCAAGCGACACAGGGCTTTATCGACGCTCTTGAAGAAGCGATGGAAGCGGAAGGCAAAACGGTAAATATCGACAAGCAGGTAGCGGGCGAAGCAAATCTTTGCAGTACAGTTATAAACACGTTTACAGCAAGAAACGTTGATCTTATCATGGCAAACGCTACTCCCGCATTGACTGCGGCGGCGGAAGCAACGTCCACGATCCCCGTTCTCGGCACGTCTGTTACGGACTATGTTGACACGTTCAAGGGCAACATCCCAGCAAACGTATCAGGTACTTCAGATGCAGTTCCTTTTGACGAGCAGGCTCAGATGATGATCGATACACTTGCGCTCGTTGCAGGTGATCAGGTTGGCGTTATCTACTGCGCAAACGAATCCAATTCTCTTATCCAGTACGAAGCTGTAAAGGCTCTTTTCGAGGCGGCAGGTATCGTGGTTAAGGCTTACACATTCTCCGATGCGGCAACAGAGCTTCAGGCTATCGTAAATTCCGCCGCAAGCGAATGCAAGGCTATATACGTTCCTTCCGACAATACCGTTGCCCAGAACGATACAGTTGTCGGCACTATTTGTGAGCAAAAGAAGATTCCCGTTTTTACAAGCTACGGCGGAACGATCTGCTATGCAAGCCTTGCAATAGATTACTATCAGCTTGGCGTTGAAACAGGCAAGATGGCGGCTGAAATACTTCTCGGCACAAAGCAGGTTTCAGACATTGAAATCAAGACTCTCGTTCCGTCGGTCGTATATAACGAAGAGCTTTGCGCGACGCTTGGAATTACAGTCCCTGAAAACTAAATCGTAGATTGAGGTTAAAAATGGCTTTTTTAAATGCGTTGCCCGGCGCTGTGGCGGAAGGGCTTATTTGGGGATTGATGGCCATTGGCGTTTACATCTCCTATAAAATACTTGACATTGCCGATCTTTCCGTTGACGGATCTATTTGTACAGGCATGTGTGTTTGTGCCGTGCTTATTGCGGCGGGCGTGCCGGCATGGCTGAGCATGATCGTAGCCTTTGTTGCAGGCGCTGTCGCAGGTGTTGTTACGGGGCTTTTTCACACGGCGCTTGGAATACCTGCCATACTTGCAGGTATTCTGACACAGCTTATACTTTATTCCGTAAACCTTACGGTGCTCGGCGGAAGATCCCTCATACAGATAAGCTCAAGAGAGTATTCTCTCGTGCTTAATATGGGCAATAATCCCATGGCTATAGTTGCGGCTGTGATAATCATTGCCGTTGTTATAATCGGACTGTGGCTGTTTTTCTATACGGAAGTGGGACTCACCCTCAAATCTACGGGCGATAACCCCGATATGAGCAGAGCGCAGGGCGTAAACGTAAGCTTTAATAAGGTGCTGGGACTTGCAATATCCAACGGTGTCGTAGCTCTTGCGGGCTCGCTTTTGGCGCAGTATAAGGGCTCGGCGAACATAAACGAGGGACGAGGTGCTATTGTCGTGGGACTTGCGGCGATATTTATCGGACTTTCCGTTTCTCTTAAGATAAAGCCAAATTTTGTCGTAAGCCTTATTGGTGTCGTTGGCGGCGGTATCGTATATTATGTAATATACAATATCGTAATAATGCTCGGACTTAAGACTGATTTCCTTAAGATGTTCTCGGCGCTTATCGTTGCCGTATTCTTGGCGGTGCCGTACATTAAAACAAGGTATTTTACTAAGCAAAAACCTCTTCCCGTGGCTGATGAAAAAGACGGAGGTGACGGCAATGCTTAAAATAACGAATTTGCAAAAGACGTTTAACGCAGGTACCGTCAACGCGAAAACTGCGCTCAAGGGCTTTGACCTTCATCTTGAAAACGGCGATTTTGTCACAGTTATCGGCGGTAATGGAGCAGGAAAAAGCACAATGCTCAATGCCGTTGCAGGCGTATGGAAGCCTGATTTCGGCAAGATCGAGATCGACGGCGTTGACGTTACGTCTATGCCCGAGCATAAAAGAGCGGCGTTTCTCGGACGTGTCTTTCAGGATCCGATGAAGGGTACTGCGCCTGATATGGAGATAGCAGAAAACCTCTCCATAGCTGCACGCCGCGGAACAAAAAGAAAGCTTATCTGGGGCTGTACGCGCAAGGAACGGGAAAGCTATAAGGCGCTGCTTGCGCAGCTTGAGCTTGGACTTGAAGACAGGCTTTCAACGAAGGTAGGGCTTCTTTCGGGCGGTCAGCGTCAGGCGATAACGCTGCTTATGGCAACGCTCAAGCGTCCGAAGATACTTTTGCTCGACGAGCATACGGCGGCACTTGACCCGAAAACTGCGGCGAAGGTCTTAAAAATAACCGATAAGATAGTAACGGAAAATCAGCTTACGACCTTGATGGTAACTCACAATATGAACGACGCCATTGCACACGGAAACCGTCTTATTATGATGCACGAAGGCAGAGTTGTAGTCGACGTGTCGGGTGAGGAAAAGAAAAAGCTTACCATTGATCAGCTTCTCGGGCTTTTCGAAACGGCAAGCGGCAAGCAGTTTTCAGACGATAAGGTAATGCTGTCCAAATAAAAACAAAAGCTCTTGGTCGAATTTTCGGGCAAGAGCTTTAAAAATGTATGAAAAAAACGTAAAGTCCGTTGTTGACTTGCATTGAATTGTGTGGTATAATAAACTAAAATTATTAGGGAGGAAAAGCTATGTGCGAAAATAGATTTTATATCTGCGAGCACTGCGGAAACATAATCGGCGTTATCCATGATGCAGGTGTTCCGATGATGTGCTGCGGACAGAAGATGAAAAAGCTTGAGCCTGCTTCTGTAGAGGCAAGTGTTGAAAAGCACGTTCCCGTTGTTGAACGTGAAGGCGATGTTTTGAAAGTCACGATCGGCTCTGTCGCTCATCCGATGACGGAGGAGCATAGCATTACTTGGGTATATTTGCAGACGTGCCGCGGAGGACAGAGAAAATGCCTTAAGGTGGGAGCTGACCCTGTAGTAAAATTTGCTCTTTGTGATGAAACACCGGTTGCTGTTTATGCTTACTGTAATCTTCACGGACTTTGGAAGACCGATATTGAATAAGGAGAAATTGAATTATGATGAACGCAAAAGTGCGCGACCTGCTCAATCAGCAGATCAACAAGGAATTCTATTCCGCATATCTTTATCTTGAATTCTCGAATTATTTCGAGGATAAGAGCCTTGACGGCTTTGCCAATTGGTACATGGTTCAGGCTCAGGAGGAAAGAGATCATGCAATGCTGTTTTACAAGTATTTGCAAAACGAAAATCAGAAGGTAACACTTGAAGCTATCGACAAGCCTTCTAAGGAGTTCACCTGCCATATGGACGTTCTTAAGGCGGGACTTGAGCATGAGGAATACGTAACTTCCTTGATAAATGAGATATATGCGGCGGCATATGAGGTCAAGGATTTTCGTACCATGCAGTTCCTTGATTGGTTTGTAAAGGAACAGGGCGAAGAGGAAACGAACGCCAACGACCTTATTTCCAAAATGGAGCTTTTCGGTTCCGACCCCAAGAGCCTTTATATGCTCAATCAGGAGCTTGCGGCAAGAGTTTACACAGCACCGTCTCTCGTGCTGTAATTTAGAAAAGGAGGAATTTAACTATGAAATATGTATGTGATATGTGCGGATGGGAATATGATGAAGCTGTTGGCGATCCTGATAACGGTATCGCGGCAGGAACGGCTTTTGAGGATCTTCCCGATGATTTCCAGTGCCCTCTTTGCGGAGTAGGTAAGGAAAATTTCAGCAAGGCTGAGTAAATACAGTTATAAAGAAAAGGTGAAACAAATGAGTGAAAATTATCTTGTATGTAAATGTAAAAAGGTAAGCTATGCCGATATCGAGCAGGCACTCTACAAGCACACTAAGTTCAGCGATGTTGAAGCGGCTTTCGAGGATGTTCAGAAGGTAACGCATTGCTCTACAGGATGCGGCGGATGCCACGACAAGGTTATGGATATAATCTCTGAGCTGATGATGAAATAAAAAATGGGGGAGATACTGACGGAAAAAGCATCAGCATCTCCCTTTAAATTTAAAGAGGGTGTAATATAATGAAAAACAAGGTTATTTTGGTTTCAATTGACGGAATGCGTCCCGACGGCGTAATGCAATGCGGAAATGAATATGTAAAGCATCTTATGGAAAAAGGAAGCTATACGCTCAACGCGAAAACTGTGCTTCCTTCCGTAACGCTACCGTGCCATATGTCCATGTTCCACAGTGTAACGCCTGAAAGACACGGTATAACGGGGAACACATATATGATGCAGGTGCGTCCCATAAACGGACTTTTTGAACAAATAAACGGAGCAGGCGGCAAGTGTACGATGTATTACGGCTGGGAGCCGCTGCGCGATATATCACGTCCGGGCTCCCTTGTTTCTGCGGAGTATATTAACGCCTATTCCGATGACAATACTGATGGTAAGCTTACGGACAGAATGCTAAAATATCTTGAGAAAAACGACGTTGATTTCGCATTTCTTTATATGGTTGAAACTGACGAAAAGGGCGGTCACGATAACGGCTGGATGAGTAAGCCTTACCTCGACTGCATAAGTAACGCCATTGATAACGTAAAACGCGTTATCGAAGCTGTAGGCGATAAGTATACAGTTATCGTTACAGCGGATCATGGCGGCCACGACAGAGGACACGGCTCTGATATGCCTGAGGATATGACGATACCGATGTTTTTCTACGGCAAGGAATTTGAAGCTGGAAAAGCTCTTGAAAATGTAAGCATACTCGATCTTGCGCCGACTGTTGCGGATATAATGGGCGTTCCCTATGCGAGAGAATGGGAAGGAAGATCTCTCGTCAAATAAAAGATTTGCCAAAAAAGAAAGCATTGCTTGTGTTTTAGCTTGAATTTAATTATTTTAAGCAAAAAAGTGATTGATTATGTCTGATAAAAGTGGTATAATTAAATAAATACTTAACTTGGAGCATAAACATGGAAAGTAAAATGCTGAATATCGTGCTTGAAATAGTACAGCAAATGATCGAGGTAGGCGGCGAGGTGTATCGCGCCGAGGAGAGCATAAACAGAATTTGCCTTGCATACGGCGCAAAGCGCGTGGATGCCTATGTTACGACGATGAATATCGTGGTGTCCGTTGAAAATGAGGACGGCTCAATAATCACGCTGACACGCCGAATTGAAAAAACGGGAACGGATATTGAACGGCTTGATAAAATAAACTCCCTTGTAAGATGGATGTCGAACGAATGCCCTGAGCTTGATGAAGTGAAAAAACGAATGAAGCAGATCGAAGAATGCGCAACTTATCCGTTTTGGGTCATCTTGATCTTTTACGGAGTTATTGCAGGCGCGTTTTGCGTTTTCTTTGGCGCAAACTCGGTGGCAGAGGTGCTTGTAGCAGTATTGGCAGGCGTTTTGGTTGGCTGTACGGCAAAGCTTTTTGAAATGATAAGCGCAACGAAGACCATATCGCGCTTTGTGTGTTCGTTTGTGGCGTGCGCTGTTGCCTTTGCATTTGAGCGCCTCGGCGTAATACATAGCGTAGATATGGTCATAATCGGTAATATCATGGCACTCATTCCTGGCATAGGTCTCACAAACGCCCTTCGAGACTTGTTTACGGGTGATAGCATAACAGGCGTTTTGCGTTGTATTGAAGCGGTGCTGATCGCCTTGGCGATAGCGTGTGGATATGTGGTTGCGGCGTTTTTGTTCGGAGGTGTTTGATATGGATGCTTTACATGGCGCAATACAAGTTGCGGCGGCGTTTTGCGGAACGCTTGGGTTTGGTTTTTTGTTTAACATACGCGGTAGAAAGCTTTGGCTTGCGGCGTTTGGCGGATTGCTTGGCTGGCTTATGTTTTTATTGCTTGAACCGCTTGTAAGCTCTGAAGCAGGACGTTATTTCATCGTATCGGCTACGATAACGACATATGCGGAAATAGTTGCGAGGATCGAGAAAACGCCTGCGACTACCTTTTGCATCGTAACGCTAATACCGCTTGTCCCGGGAAGCGCTCTTTATTATTCAATGGTGCATGTGATAACGAAGGATATGGCGCAGTTTTCGGGAAGAGCGTTTTACACGGTGGAGCTTGCCGCGGCGTTGTCGCTGGGTATAGTTTTGGTGTCCTCGATATTCAGACAGATATCCAACTTCAAGAAAAAGCGTTGGGAAAAGCTAAAAGGTAAATAATAATGAAATATTCTAAAAAGTATATATTTAAAGAAAGTGATCTTGATGAGCACGGAAATATACTGCCGAGCAGGGTGCTGATGCTGTTTCAGGACCTTGCAACAGCTCATGCCGAACAGCTTGGCGTGGGTTTTGACGCGATGCTTGAGCGAGGACAGCTTTGGGTGGTAACGCAGATAAGGTACGAGGTTTTTGCTGACGTAAAGGCGGAAGCTTGCGCGGAGCTTTCCACATGGCCCTTGCCTCCGACGCGGATCGGATATGAAAGACAGTATCTTATAAGCGACGAAAACGGAAAGCCGCTTATAAAGGGAACATCAAATTGGGTAGTGATCGATTGCAAGGAGAGAAAGCTTGTCAGCGCTGGAAACGTATATCCAAGCGATGATTTTTGCGTCGAGCGCAATTTTGATAAGCGCATACGCAAGTTTCGTGATTTTGAAGCGGATAGCGAAACGCTTCATATTTGCCCGGATGAAGCTTGCATCGACAGAAACGGTCATGTAAATAATACGGAGTATGCAAAGCTTACGGTGAAGGCACTTGGCGGCTTGATAGGGAAGCTGTCGGCTTTTCAAATTGATTATATACACGAGATAATGTGTGGACAAAAGATAGGACTTAACTTTGCAAGACAAGATGAAGCCGTGCTTGTCAAGGGTATTTCTGAAAGCGGGGAGCGGATGTTCACTTGCTCGATGGAATATAAAGCGTAAATTTTGCTTGACATTGAATATAATAAGGTATATAATATATACAAATTAAAATAAAAGCGAAAAAAAGCAAAAAAATATAAAAAACTTTGCAAAAAGGTATTGACAAAAGCTCAACTTAGTGGTATAGTTATTATACCTCATTTTGGGCTTATTTTTTTTGCGCATTTTTATTTACGCAAAATGTGCAAAGAGCCTGAAGATTTTGAGGAAGGAATAGAAATTCCGTTATTGGGAGGTGCTCTAAAGTGCGCGTAAAGATTACATTAGCTTGTACAGAATGCAAGCAGAGAAATTACGATACGGTCAAGAACAAGAAGAATGACCCTGACAGACTTGAAATGAATAAGTACTGCAGATTTTGCCGCAAGCATACTTTGCACAAAGAAAGCAAGTAAGGAAAGGCTGGATTAAGAAGAATGTCTGATAAGAACAACGCTATCACTCCGGACAAGAAGGCTCCGAAGGGCGAAAATTTCCTTGTCAAGGCTGCAAACTTTTTCAAAAAGACAGGTAAAGGCATTGCTCGTTATTTCCGTGAGCTTATCGCTGAAATAAAGAATATTGTTTGGCCGTCTAAGAAACAGACTATGAACAACACTTTGATAGTTATCATCGTTGTTGCTATTGTTGGCGTGTTTGTTGCTATCCTTGATCTGATTTATTCTACCGGTATCGGCTGGCTTGTCGGTTAAAACGGTATTGTTTGTCTGCCAAGGCGGACAAGCTGAATGAATTGCGAAAGGAAAAAGATTATGTCCGAAAAGGCGCAATGGTACGTCGTGCACACTTATTCAGGATATGAGAATAAGGTCGCCGATAACCTTCACAAAATAGTTGACAACCGCAAATTGCAGGATCTGATCCAAGAGGTTCGCATTCCTATCGAAACCGTAACTGAAATTAAGGAAAAGAAGGACGGCTCTCAGGAGCAGGTAACTGTAGAAAGAAAAGCGTTTCCGGGCTATGTGCTTATTAAGATGGTTATGACGAATGAAACGTGGTACGCTGTACGAAACGTACGAGGCGTGACAGGATTTGTCGGACCTGATGCGAAGCCTGTTCCCATTAGCGACAGCGAAGTGGAATTGCTCGGATTTAACGAAAAGAAAGTTTTCAATCTCGATTACGAGGTTGGCGATGCCGTACGCATCATCGATGGTATGTTTGAAGACTCAATCGGTACTGTTGAGGAGATACTCGGCGAAGAAGGCAAGGTTCGCGTAACGCTGACAATGTTTGGCGGTCGTGACCAGAGCATCGAATTCGATTTGGAACAAGTCGAA
The DNA here is from genome assembly GCA_015067075.1 of Oscillospiraceae bacterium. Lineage (GTDB taxonomy): Bacteria > Bacillota > Clostridia > Oscillospirales > SIG530 > SIG530. The sequence continues at coordinate 41,720 of SVND01000007.1, read as the reverse complement.
AAGATGGATTTTTGATAGTACGCAGCCGATGCTGCATATTATAAGCAAACGAAACGTTTGCGCAGGTGGGAGGAGCATAAGAATTATGACTCCGCCAGGTACCACATTTGTTTGAGGAGGTGTAATTTATGGCACAAAAAGTTGTAGCTGTAGTCAAGATCCAAATTCCCGCAGGTAAGGCGACTCCGCAGCCGCCCGTTGGTTCTGCACTCGGCCCTCACGGTATCAACCTTATGGGCTTCGTAAAGGATTTCAATGAAAGAACAAAAAATGATATCGGTATGGTTATTCCGGTTATCGTAACGGTTTACAGTGACCGCTCATTCTCGTTTGTAACAAAGACTCCGCCGGCAGCAGTCCTTATTAAGAAGGCTTGCGGCATTGAAAGCGGCTCGGGCGTTCCGAACAAGACAAAGGTCGCGAAGATCACTCGTGAACAGCTCAAGAAGATCGCTGAAACTAAGATGCCTGATCTTAATGCAAGCTGTGTTGAAACTGCTATGTCTATGATCGCAGGTTCCGCACGTAGCATGGGCGTTGAAGTCATCGACTAGTTTTTGTCCGTGGGAGGATTATTCCGAAACTACCACATTCGAGGAGGATATTTGTGAAAAGAGGTAAAAACTACCAGGATAGCGCAAAGCTTGTAGAGCGTGCAAAACTTTATGCACCTGCAGAAGCGCTTTCCCTTGTATGCCAGACAGCAAAGGCAAAATTCGACGAAACAGTCGAAATTCATATTAAATTAGGCGTTGACTCTCGTCACGCAGACCAGCAGGTCAGAGGCGCTATCGTTCTTCCGAACGGAACAGGTAAGGTTCGCCGTGTTCTTGTTTTCGCAAAGGGCGACAATGCAAAGGCAGCTGAAGCAGCCGGTGCAGATTATGTAGGCGCAGAGGATATGGTTGCAAAGATCCAGTCTGAAAACTGGTTCGATTTTGACGTAGTTGTTGCTACACCTGACATGATGGGTGTTATCGGACGTCTCGGTAAGGTTCTTGGTCCTAAGGGACTTATGCCTAACCCGAAGGCCGGTACTGTTACAACAGACGTTGCTCGCGCTATTTCCGAAATCAAGCTCGGTAAGATTGAATACCGTCTTGACAAAACAAACATCATTCACTGCCCCATCGGCAAGGCATCCTTCGGAGCTGAAAAGCTTCAGGAGAACTTTGATACTCTTGTTGGTGCTGTTATCAAGGCAAAGCCTGTTGCAGCTAAGGGTCAGTACATCAGAAGCTGCGTTCTCGCAACAACAATGGGCCCCGGCGTCCGTGTTGCTACAGATAAGCTTGCTGTACGTAATGAAAGCGCTGAGTAATTAATAGGCATAATTGAGCTGTTGCACTTTGTGACAGCTCTTGCTTTTTTAGAAAAAACGGGGAAAGAGGTGTAAAGATGAACAAACCTGAGATTTTAGCTCCCGCAGGTGGAGTTGAACAGCTTATTGCGGCTGTAAGAAGCGGTGCAAACGCCGTATATCTTGGTACGAAAAATTTCAACGCAAGGCAAAACGCGCAGAACTTTTCCAACGAAGAGCTTGTCGAAGCAGTGAAATATTGCCATGCTCGCGGCGTAAAGGTTTATGTAACGCTTAACACTCTCGTTTCTGACGATGAACGCGACGAGCTTTGTGAGTGCATTAAGTGCATTTGCGAAGCAGGCGTCGATGCCGTTATAATACAGGATCTGATGACGGCGAAGCTTTGCCGTCAGATATGCCCTCAAATGCCGATGCACGCATCGACTCAAATGACTGCTCATAACGCTTACGGTGTAAGTGAGCTTGCAAAGCTTGGTTTTAAGCGCGTTGTTTTAGCGCGTGAGCTCAGTGAAAATGAAATTGCTGACATTGCGAAAAAAGTGCCTGATATGGAGCTTGAGATTTTTGTTCACGGCGCTCTTTGTATGAGCGTTTCGGGACAATGCGCTATGTCTGCCATGATAGGCGGCAGAAGCGGCAACAGGGGAAACTGTGCACAGCCGTGCAGACTTGATTTCGTATGCTCAAGTCGCCATAACGCACTTTCGCTGAAGGATATGTCCATTGTGACACAGCTTGAAAAGGTTGCCGAAATCGGTGTATGCTCGCTGAAAATTGAGGGCAGAATGAAGCGCCCCGAGTACGTAGCTGCCGCTGTGCAGGCTTGTAAAGCGGCGCTTAACGGCGAAACACCCGATATGCATACTTTGCGTGCGATTTTTTCACGAAGCGGTTTTACCGATGGCTATTTCATCGGCGAGCGTGACCTTTCCATGTTTGGTGTACGCACGAAAGAGGATGTTCAGGCGGCTGACAGCGTTTTGAAAAGAGTGGCATCAAGCTATAGAAAAGAAATGCCCCTTATACCGCTGGAAATGAGATTTACTGCAAGGAAAAATGAATTTCCCGAGCTTTCCGTTTCCGACGGAAGCAGTACCGTGACAGTCACGGGCGCGGTTAAAGCAGATGAAGCTGTGAAAAGAGAGCTTACCTGCGATGCAGTTGAAGCATCGCTTAAAAAGTGCGGCGGTACACCGTTTTATGCTGAAAAAATACATACTGAAATTGACGGCGGTATCAGTATAACGGCACCGAAGCTCAATGCTCTTCGCACTCAAGCGATTGAGGAACTTACTGAAAAAAGAATACAGGTAAATACACCGAATTATGCGGTAAATGAAATTGAAAAAAGAGCTTTGCCGAGAAAAGTGGCACAAAAACGCGAGTTGCGTTTAAGCGTGCATTCTGCCGATATGCTTACAAGAAGCATGATAATTACGGCTGAAAAGATATACGCGCCTATGGGCGAGGTGCTCAAAAATGCAGGTGTAATGAAAAAGATCGGCGACAAGCTTATCGCTGTTGCACCGTCGCTCATTTTCCAAAATGACGAGGCTGAAACGTACGAAAAACTTAAACAGCTTAAACAGCTTGGTGTAAAAGATATTTGTGTTGACAATATCGGCACCGTGAAAATGGCAAGGGAGCTTGACTTTGAGATACACGGCGGCATGGGGCTTAATATCTATAACAGCGATGCCTTAGCTGAATATGAAAAAATGGGAATAAGTGATGCAATTTTATCTTTTGAGCTGACGGCGAAGAAGATAAATAAGATTTGGGGAACAGTGCCTACAGGTGTCGTTACATATGGCTATCTGCCGATTATGAAGTACCGAAATTGTCCTGCTAAAAAGAAAACGGGCAAATGCTGTGACGGAAAGGCGTCGCTTACTGACAGAACGGGCGCAAGCTTTAAGCTTATATGCCACGATAAAAAGTATCAGACCTTGCTTAACAGCGTACCGCTTTGGCTTGCAGATAAGCAAAGCGAGTTTTACGGCGTAGATTTTCAAATTTTGAGCTTTACGACGGAAAAAATTTCGGAATGCGAGCGAATAACGGCTGAATATGTGGCTGGCGTTGGTATGCTTCCAAAGTACACGCGCGGTCTGTATTTCAGATAAAAATCAAGTATGACGTGAAAAAATGCGGTATATTTTCATATACCGCATTCGTTTATCTTACACTTTCAAAGGCATCGCAAAGAGCCCTGTAGTTTTCATTACTCATACCGACGCTGGAGTATTCCTCGATGTTGGCAATAAAACCACCCTTTTCCGTATCAAGGGAGTTTTTCATTCTGTGTACGTAATCGAAGATCTCTTCGCGCGTGCCGCGAATGGCAGTTGTCTGGTGATCAACGGGGCAAACAAAGCAAACCTTGCCTGCAAAATCCTTTCCGATACGTTCAACACCGAAAAGGTCAAGCTGATTGAGATTAAGCATATCGGCGCCGATGTCAATAAGGTCGGGGATTATATCGTAGACATAACCGCATGAATGGAAAAATACATCCATACCAAGCTCGTGAATAAGGTCAAATTGACGTTTATATCTCGGCAAGAAAAGCTCGCGCCACTGATTGGGAGATATCATAAGTGAGTTTTGTGTGCCCCAATCGTCGTAGAAAGCTACGGCATCAGCGCCTGCTTTCGCAAAGCCACGGATAAGGTCTTCCTCGAAGGAGAACACCATATCGCAAAGCTGGTCCATTTTTTCGGGCTCTTCATAAAAATCCATCAAGCTGTCCTCGAAGCCACGCAAAAAAGTGACAAGGTTGAAGCCTGTAATTCCCATTCCCGCGATGAGGTAAATATCGGGATTTTGCTTGCGGGCATTTGCGATGGGGACGAAACGCTCGGGGAGAGTGCCATCAGGCGGGACGAAGGAATCGAGTAATGACCAATCGGAAATGGGGCAGGTCTTCGGCTGACCCATCGTATCGTCCACACGCTCCCAGGTAAAGCCCCACTCGGTCTGACCGGGCTCAGTGGGAATGAAAGAAGAAGCACCGCCGTAGGAAACGGCGATAATATCGGAAAGCTCAATGTCCTTGTTAAAGTAATATATGGGCATTTTATCGGGATTTTTAAAATGTATAGCGCGCTTTACTCTTTCGCGAGAAGTCATATTTTTAGCTCCATTTCATCAGTATATGCATATTATATCATCATTTCAGAATATGTCAATGGATGCAAATTGAGTTGGCAATAAAGTACCAAAAATAATAATAAATTTATATGGTATATTTTTGTAGGAAAAAGAAAAAATATTAAGAAAAAATAAAAATAATGCTTGACAAACAGGAAGTTTTGTGATATCATATTCGGGAAAGAAGAAGAGCAATAGCTCTCACCCTGCGGTTTGACTTAGCAGTGGTCGATATAGCTTAAATTTTTGTGTAGGAATATTATGTTCTAACGCGGAATTTGCATTATTGACGCAGGGTAATCGCCCTGCTTTTCTTTTTGAGCAAACATTGGAGGTGCCTGTTATAAGCATTAAAGAATTCCCGATCAATGAAGAGATCAAATTCCCTCAGGTTCGCGTCATGGACGCAGAGAATAACAAGCTGGGAATCATGTCTTCAAAAGATGCGCTTAAGATGGCGCAAGAAAGAAATCTTGACCTTGTTTTGATCGCGCCGACTGCGCAACCGCCTGTATGCCGTATAATTGATTACGGTAAGTTCCGTTTTGAGCAGGCGAAGCGTGAAAAGGAAGCACGAAAGAATCAGAAGATAGTTGAGGTCAAGGAAGTCAAGTTAACGGTAAATACCGACGTTCACGACTTCAATACAAAGGTTGGTCACGCTGTTCGTTTCATTACCGGCGGAGACAAGTGCAAGGTAACGATAAGATTCAGAGGACGCGAGATGGCTCATACAAATCTCGGAACCGATATGCTTGATCGTTTCGTTGAAGCTTGTGCAGAAGTTGCTGTTGTTGAAAAGCCTGCGAAGCTTGAAGGCAAGAATATGTCACTGGTACTTACTAAGAAACCTGTTAAATGATCGGTAATTTTTTGGTTTTTAGCGGTTCGTTCAGATAATCAGAGAGGAGATAAATAATTATGCCTAAGATTAAAACACATTCTGGCGCAAAAAAGAGATTCACAAAGACAAAGAGCGGTTTATTCAAGAGAGGACATACAAACAGACGTCACATCCTCAATAAGAAGGATACAAAGCGCAAGAGACATCTTCGCAAGGCTACCTTCGCAAGTGAAGCTAATGCACCGGCACTTAAGCTTCTTGTACCGTATCTGTAATTAAGAAAAAAACGTATTTTTGGAGGATGAAGCACTATGGCAAGAGTTAAAGGCGCAATGATGACGCGCAAAAGAAGAAAGAAAGTATTAAAGCTTGCAAAGGGTTATTTTGGCTCTAAGCATCTGCTTTTCAAGACAGCTCATCAGGCTGTTATGAAGTCTCAGGCTTATGCATATGTAGGCCGTAAGCTCAAGAAGAGAGATTTCCGTAAGCTCTGGATCGCTCGTATCAACGCAGCATGCAAGATGAACGGAACAAAGTACTCCGTATTTATGAACGGACTTAAGAAGGCAGGCATCGACCTCAACAGAAAGATGCTCTCCGAGATCGCTATCGCAGATCCTGCAGCATTCACAGCACTTGTTGAAAAGGCTAACGCTGCTCTTTAATTTGAAAGATTTAAAGCTCGTGTGAAAACACGAGCTTTATTTTTTATATCTTGAGACGGTGAATGAACTGTTGTTTGCTTATACATGCGGCAAAAGTGCATAATAACAAAATAATTCAATAAAATCAAGATAGAATGAGTTTTTCCTTAATGAAAAGCAAAATCGTGCAATAGATAAACAATATCATAAATTTACAACGGTTTATCTTGCAAGTATAATAAATATATAAAAATCGAAAGGATTTGAAAGAACGTGAAAAAGTTCACAGCAATTTTTCTTGCAATCATGCTTTTACTTACGCTTTTCGCGTGTACACCAAGCAATCAGCAAGAAAACAACAACGAAACACCCACACCGACGTCGACAATAGCACCGACATCGACGCCGACCATAGCACCCACACCGACATCGACGCCGACACCTGTACCGACGTTGACCTCAACAATCACCTACGAATTTGACAAACAAACTTCCGATCTTTCGGGCTACGGTGCGGGAAAAATCACCATTACTCCCGGTACAAACAGCAGAAAGACAGGCTGGTACGTGGTTTGCTTTGCAGATGCTGACGGAGTATTGAAGGACTGCGAGCCTATTGCAAGTGTTGCAATCAAGGAAGAAGCCGTGACGATCGATATGCCATACGGTATGTATTTGCCTGAAAAGGCTACACGTATCATCCTTTTTGAAGGTGAAGTCAAAGCCATTGACACGTCCGACGCTTCAACGGCAGTGGCTTCATTTGACATTCCCGCAAGCAAGAATTTAACTCTTTCAAAGTCGAGTTTTTCCTTTGCCTCGGTTTCCGACGTGCATTTGAATTATGATGCTCACAACTACGGTGCTTCGGCAAAGTGGACCGCCGCTCTTAACTTCTTTGACGAGCAGGGAGTGGACATAGTTGTAATTTCGGGAGACTTGACTGAAGCGGGCGGCGTTAGCGATTACAATCGCTACACCAATGCTGTTTCTGCCTCCA
>SVND01000007.1:0-34745 GCA_015067075.1 Oscillospiraceae bacterium | reverse complement strand
TCCAGCTTTCCAATTGAAAAAATATACGAGGCTAAGGGTAACCACGACTGCCCCGAAAATGCTTACTTTATGCTTACTACCAAGGGAGATGATCAAATCCACCCCTATGGTAACTCCCCCTATTTCCATATTCTTAAAAAGGGAGAGAACGGTGCCAAGGACAATCTTTTCATTTTTATGGCTCAGGAATTGAAACCCAATTATCTCACAGCAACTCAGGATAATTTCTCCGCTCAACAGCTTGATTGGCTGGAGGACTTGCTTATCCGTTATTCAGGCACCAACACCAATATTTTTATTATCGAACACTCCCTGATGCGCAATTTCGGACCCGGAGACCGTGTCAACGGTGCATACGCCGACCCCATTATGCTTGATGAAAAGTTCCCCGGTAACATGCGCTTCAAGGCACTGCTTACCGAATATAAGGAAGCTATTCTGATGACGGGGCATACACATCTGTCATTTTACGAAATGCTGAATTTCTCGGATGAAAACGGTACAGCTGCCCGCATGATCCACAATAGCTCCACCTGTCAGCCCAGAAGCTATACCGCCTCCGGCTCTATGAGCTACAATAGCGAAGGAGCAACCACGCTAACAGAGGGCAGCGAGGGCTACATCGTATCGGTATATGATGACTACATTCTCTACACGGGCTATAATCTGACCACAGGAAAGATCATCCCACGCGCTTGCTATCTTCTTTCATCTTATAGTGAAAATCGCGAAGACGCGGTTTCCATCTCCTTAAAAAAAGCACCCGACAAGACTGTTTACACTCCGGGAGAGTGGTTTGACGGCAAGGGTATGGAAATTGAGGCAACGTTCAAGGACGGCACCAAAAAAGTTGTTTTGGGTTGGGGCGTTTCAAACGTTGGAAAACTGACCCCCGAAAATCCTGTTGTAGAAATATTCTACGGCAAGGTTAAGGAAAGCATCAAGATTAATATCTCTTTTGAAAACGAATCAAAAGCGCCTTTCAAGGGTGAAGGAAGCCTTGAAAACCCCTATCTTATTGAAAATGCAGCCGACTTCAAAGCGCTGACTGATCTCTTTAATGCTTCCGAGACCGAATCTGACATGTATGGCAAGGGACTTTATTTCCGTCAGACTGCGGATATTGATATGTCGGGTGTTGAAGGATATGCGGGTACTCCTGCAAGCGGTGGCAGCAAGCTTTTCTTTGGCGGTAACTACGACGGCGGCGGCTATACCCTTACAGTCAACATCAAGTCCACAGGTCAAACCTCAGTGTTCCCATACGTTTACGGTGCCATCTACAATATGGTTATTCGCGGCTCAATAGAGTCTTCCGAGAGCACACAACCCTTCAGAACTATCAAACAGGGAGCCGTGATTGCAAACTGTGATATTTCTCTGAAGCTCACTAACTGCATTTGCTTCTCAAACTATTCCACTATATATAACGTATACGTTCATGGCACGGGTGATAATATTTTCTCGACCTTTAGCGGTGGTAAAGCCATCAAGGTCTACTCAAACTGCAAAACCGATAGCGGAGAGGCTCTCACAGATAGCCACGTAACTGCAATTGATTCCATTTCAGATCTTGCAAAAGCGCTTTCATGCTTCACTACCGACGATGATACTGAAGGAATAAAAGCACTTAAAAAATCACTTGGAGACAGCTTTGACATTTCTATGCTCTCCACCATTTCCGAAAAAGACGGAGTGCTTGTTTTCTCCCATCCCGAAGGTCTTACCCCCGATGATAACGATGATAATGATGATAACGATGGAGGCGAACAGCCTGAGTCGGGCGATAAGCTCTCTCCTTTTATGTGGGGTCTGGTGCAGAGAAACTATAACGGCAAGACAGCTTCCATCCTGCTTCTGAAAGTTAAAGACACGTCTGCTCAGCATATCGGCGCACCGCTTTTTGAAGAAGGACTCGTTTACACCCTGACTATTGGCGACAAGACCCAAAAAGTCACCCCCTTTGAAACAGTGGGACGGCTTGCAATCGGATTTAATTTGGCGGATTATCCCGATTTTGACACCATTAAATCATATAAATCTTACGACGTTTCATTGAAGATCGAAAATTCGGACGGCACACTGCTTTATGAGGATACTGCCGAAAACGTTTCATCCGGCAAGACCGAGTATCTGCCTGTGATGAATTTTGAAAAGGAATAACCAACACCTGTTCCCACGCCGACACCGACTGTTGAGTCCATCACAACACCTGATGAAACGGCACAGATTACGGCGGTACTGAAGGATACAAAAAATGCGGCGTATAGCATTGGGGAGTCGGGTGAATATGTGCTTGACATTCCCGATGAATACGACGTTGAGCTTACCTTTGTTTACAAGGTCGATACCGAATCCGGCACATACAAGCTTGTAGACTCCACTGTAACTAACGATGAAATAAGCTTTACCGCCGAGGATAAGGGGATTTATGCGATTGTACAAGTAAAAGCGGGTGATATAAACCTTGATCTTCAGATAAACATCAACGATGTACTGGGATTGCTTAAATCTGTATCAAACGGTGATGAGCGCTCGGCGCTGAATGATGTTGATAAGAATGCATCATTTAATATTAATGACATTTTAGCAGCATTAAAGAACATTACATCAAATTAAACAAACAAGACCACCGATCGCTCGGTGGTCTTAATCTTATTTCTTTTCGCTTGGGAATGGATCGTCTATGGCATCGACATACGCCGTCTGATAATCAGTATATATCACCATGCCGGGCTTTGCGCCTGCGGGCTTTTGCACAAATTTAACGAGCGTATAATCGACGGGAACCTTTACCGTGCCGCGCATACTGCTGTAATAAGCGGCAAGCATGGCGGCTTCGGTGAGCGTGCTGTCAGGGGGTGTTTTTCCGCCGCAGGAAACGATTACATGGCTTCCTGCACCTGACTTGACGTGAAACCAAAAGTCGCGCTTTTCGGCTGTTTTGAGCGTCAGAGCATCGTTTTGAGCGTTGTTTTTACCTACAAGGATAGTAAATCCATCGGATGAAACGAAAGACAGGGGAGCGGAGGTGATATTTTTCTTGTTGCTTGGTCTTTTAGGCGGAGCGGAAACGTAGCGCTGCTTATAAAGCTCTGCGCGTATTTCAGCAAGCTCCGTGTCGTTTTCAGCGCGGGCAAGGGCATCAAGCACGGACTCAATATAGCTTATTTCGGCGCGATTTTGCTCAAGCTGAACGGTTATCATACTTTCCGCAGTCTTTTTTCGTTGATAATCCTTGTAAAAGCGCTGTGCGTTTGCTAAAGGTGTAAGAGCGGGGTCAAGGGGAATGTCGATATTAGAACCGTTTTCATCGTAAAAATTCAAAACGGTGACCTTGCTTGCACCGCGCTGCACAAGATGGAGATTAGCCATAAGCAGATCGCCGTATATGCGAAGCTTGTCGCGGTCGGAGCATTGGGAAAGCTCAGCTGAAAGCACGCTTTCTTTTTTTACTCCGCGGTTGTGCAAATTCGTAAGGAGCTTGAAAAGGTCCTCGCTTTGCTGTTTTATGCGCTCATGCTTGTCACGCTCGGAATAAAACTCATCTAAAAGCTGCTGAATTGAATCAAATTGCTTTAAGGAAACAGCATTGCCGTACTGCTGAATCGGCATAAATGAATAATCCTTAGGCTTTCCGTTTTCATCCATAAGCATAACGGCGGAAAAATCACAGCTTTTAATTCGGTTTTCAAGGCTGCGAAAGAAATCACACAGCTTCTTTTTGTGCGTATCCGTCAGAGCAAAGGTACGAATATCCGTTTGATTGCACGCATAGCTTACAGCTTCGCGGCAAATAAGCGGTGAAAGCCCTTCAAAGCCTGACAATAAAAGCTTTTCAACGGCAATATCCTTCTCACACGCATCAAACAGCGCTGAAAAACGCGCTTCATCGAAGCTTGAGGGGGAAATGGCATCCTCGCGAACAGGCGGCAAAACGTATTGCATTCCTGTTATAACGGGACGGACGGATGACATAGTTATGTCAACATGCTTTGCCGCACCAAGTATTTTATTGGATTCATCAGTTAAAATAATGTTGCTTCGTCTGCCCATGATCTCGCAGATAAGACTTCGCTTAACAGCGTCGCCCATCTCATTTCTGCAATCAAAAATAAGGGAGATTATTCTGTCGTGACCGCGCTGAGCTATTTCAGCAAGCCTGCCGCCTGTAAGATGCTTGCGCAAAAGCATACAAAAAGAGAGCGCGGCAGAGGCGCTTTCGACGGTGGTCTCGGTAAATTGCAGACGGGGACTGTCAGAGGAGCAAGAAAGCAAAAGTCGCTTTGTAACGCCGATACCGCGAAGAGTGAGAAAAACTGTGTCACGGGTAGGCTGTGAAACCTTGTCCACCTTTAAAGGCAAAGCAGAGCTGAGCTCGTAAGCGACTGCGCTCATAAAAAGACCGTCAAACCCCATTGGAAAGGATCCTTTCAATTTGAGAAATTACGTTGGAAAGCTGGGAAACAGATTGCTCGTTTGATGAAGCTGAGGCGATCTGCCCGTCGTATTGTCTTTTCAGCCGCGAGTATTCTTTTTCAAGATAAAGATGAAAATACGGTGAATCTGTCGGCGGCATTTTACCGAAAATGAGGTCAAAATGCGTATACACAGTAGCTTCACCGATGTATTTTGCGGAAAAGACAGTATAAATTTTATCGCCCTCCCGCGCTAAAAGCTCGGTTAAAATGGAAAAACCGTTGTCAAAAAGGTACTTGCGCAAAGCTTCCTTGCGGCTCATGGGCTGTAAAACGTATGTAAATTCAGAATTTTTAGAAAACCTACACTTATCAAGAATATCGGCAATAGTTTCACCGCCCATTCCCGCAATGATAAAAGTATCTGCATCGTTTGCGGATAAAGCTTGCATACCGTCGGATAAAACGCAGTTTATCTTATGAGAAAGCTTGGCGCTTTCGATGTTATCCTTTGCGATGGCAAGGGGCGCGGGAGCTATGTCTGCGGCGATAGCACGGCGGCATTTACCGCTGCTGATAAGGCTTATGGGCAAATAAGCGTGGTCTGTTCCTATATCTGCAATCGAACTGCCGTCGGGTATAAGTGACGCGACGGCAGAAAGTCTGGCAGATAGATAACTGGGCTGTGTCATTTAGCTGTTTTCAATGAGCTCGTTGATTTTATCTACAAGCTCGTCAGCATCAGCACCGTGTACTTCGCAAGCCTGTTCGATAGTCTCGCTTCTTGCTGCGGGGCAACCGAGGCAATGCATACCGATGGAGAAGAAAAGCTCTGCGGCATCGGGGCATATCTTGAGTACATCAACGATGATCATATCTTTTGTTACCATGTTAGTGACCTCCTAAAATATTTGTATATATTATACCTTGAATTGCGCTTATTTACAAGTGTTTATACAAAAAAGTTTTAAATTTTTACAAAGTAAAAGAAAAATATTTATTAAGCAGAGCGGCGACGGCAAAGGAAAGCTCATCAAGGTCCGTCCTTGCAGGGAGAACATCAACGATGTGGGCACGGGAAACGTAAGAACGCTCGTTAATTATGCTCGATATTTTGTCAAAAAGGAGCTTGCTTTTGTAATTCAGCTCGCCGTAAATAAAGATGGAATCGGGATCGAGAAGATTTACAACGTCAGCCAAAGCGCTTCCGAGATACGTTGCCTGCTTGTCTAAAATTGCAACAGCTTCGCAGTCGCCGTTATAAGCCTTATCCACAACTTCGCTGTAATTTTCAAAGCCGTATCTTTTTTTCATGGCGTCCAAGGTGGCGTAAAGCTCAAGGCAACCGACGTTGCCGCAGCTGCATTTTTCTCCGTCGTGTTGCACACTAATGTGTCCAAGCTCGCCTGAAAGTCCTGAAAATCCGCGGAAAACGTGGCCGTCAATCATTATGCACGAGCCGATACCGTTTTCTACCGTTACAAAAATTGAACTTTTGTGATTTTTCATCTTTCCAAGGTAGAATTCACGGACGGCGAGCAAAACGGAGTTGTTTTCAAGGTAAACTGGCATATCAAAATACTTTTTTATCATGGAAACAACGTCGGCGTCAGCGAAGAGGGGAAAGTTGGGCGGAGAAAAAATAACTCCTTTTTTATAATCCAAAGGACCGGGGCTTGATACGCCGATACCTATTATTTTTGAAAGAGGAATGTCATTAATGTCGAGAAGCTCTTTAGCACCTTCGCACAGAAGCTCGATGGCTTTTTCGGCGTTTGTAAAATCAGCGGTAGGGAAGCTTCGCTTTGCGATAATGTTGAATTTCAGGTCTGTTATGATGACCGTAAGGCGCGTTCTATGAAGGAGTATGCCGATGGCGTAGCGATAATCGGGAACGATATCCAAAAGAATGGGATGGCGACCGAGCGGAGCACTGAGCGTTTCCGTTTCCGTAAGCTGACCTTCGCTGATAAGCTCGTTTACAATGGAGGTAACAGCTGATTTGCAAAGGTTTGTAATTGATGAAAGCTGAGCGCGGGACAGTGGCTGTTTCCTCAGCTCGTCAAAAATAAGTGCGCGATTGCTGTTTTTTAAGGTGTTGATATTTGCGCGATTATACTTCAAAGCCATACCTCCTATCTGTTTTAAAGTATTATACCATATAAAATGTAAAAAATCAAATAAAAAAAGCGAAGCAGTATTATCTGCCTCGCTGATTTTTTAAGCTGTTGTCTTTTTGCGTGTACGCTTTTGCTTCGTCGGAGCAGGGGGAGCGGATAATTCGCCGTTTTCAGCATAGCTGATTATAGGCGAGCCTTTACCTTCAATCACATCGCGAGTAATATTCACAGCGCTGATGGACTTGTTGGAAGGAACGTCAAACATTATTTGCATCATAACGCCCTCCATAACGGAGCGAAGACCGCGAGCACCTGTTTTAAGCTCAAGCGCCTTGTCTGCGATAGCGGAAATTGCATCATCGTCGAAGGTAAGCTCAACGCCATCCATCTTAAGAAGGCACTGATACTGCTTGACGAGAGCGTTTTTCGGCTGTGTTATAATGTTAATAAGTGCATCGCGATCGAGGGGCTCAAGAGTTGTGATAACGGGCAAACGACCTGCAAGCTCGGGGATAAGACCGTATTTGACAAGGTCGTGTGGCGTGAGCTGTGCCAAAAGCTTTTGTACGTTAAGCTCTGTAGACTCCTTGATCTTTGCGCCGAAGCCCATGGAAGAGTTTCCGACACGCTTTTCAATTATTTTTTCAATTCCGTCGAAAGCACCGCCGCAGATGAAAAGTATATTCGATGTGTTTATCTGAATGAATTCCTGCTGAGGATGCTTTCTGCCGCCCTGAGGAGGTACGTTTGAAACAGTACCTTCGAGTATCTTAAGAAGCGCCTGCTGAACGCCTTCACCGCTTACATCGCGGGTGATAGAGGTGTTTTCAGACTTGCGTGCAACCTTGTCAATCTCGTCGATATAGATTATACCGCGTTCGGCGCGTTCAATATCAAAATCGGCAGCTTGTATGAGCTTGAGAAGGATGTTTTCAACGTCTTCACCAACGTAACCTGCTTCTGTAAGCGTTGTTGCGTCGGCAATAGCAAAGGGAACGTCGAGGATGCGTGCAAGCGTCTGTGCCAGCATAGTTTTGCCGACACCCGTAGGGCCTACGAGGATAACATTGCTTTTTTGAAGATCAACGTCCGTCTCATCAAGAGAGCGAATTCTTTTGTAATGATTGTAAACGGCAACAGAAAGCACTTTTTTGGCTGCTTGCTGACCGATAACGTATTCATCTAACGTTTTGCATATTTCTGCGGGAGTCGGCAGCGGCTTTTCTTTAACCTTTTTTACAGATTCAACCTTATCCTGCCGTAAAAGCTCGGCGCAAATATCTACGCATTCGTTACATATAGCGGCGGCGGGTCCTGTGATAATGCGCTGGACCTCAGGCTGCATACGTCCGCAAAATGAGCAGATCGCACCTTTTTTCGGTACGTTACTTTTTGCCATAAAATTCTCCGTTCAAATTGAGATCATTTTAGACAGAGAACGGAGATAAGTGCGTTGTCGGCACAAATCTCCGCTACTGCCGTTATCTGTTTGTGATTACCTTGTCGATAAGACCGTATTCCATGGCCTGCTGAGCAGTCATAAAATTATCGCGTTCTGTATCAGCTTCAATAGTTGCCAGGGGCTTACCTGTATTCTCAGAGAGAATACGGTTGAGGTTAGCTTTTATCTGGAGCATACGGTCAACGTGAATTTTCATATCAGTTGCCTGACCCTGCATTCCGCCGAGAGGCTGATGGATCATAATTTCGCTGTTGGGCAAAGCGAGACGCTTGCCTTTAGTTCCGCTGGAAAGCAGGAACGCACCCATGCTGGCGGCCATACCGATACAAATCGTGCTTACATCGCATTTGATGTACTGCATTGTGTCGTATATAGCCATGCCTGCGGTTACAGAACCGCCGGGGCTGTTAATGTAGAAAAATATGTCCTTTGTCGGGTCTTGGCTTTCAAGGAAGAGAAGCTGTGCTACGATAAGGCTTGCGGTCACGTCGTTGACTTCCTCGGAAAGGAAGATAATACGATCGTTAAGCAGGCGGGAAAAAATATCGTAGGAACGCTCGCCTCTATTTGTTTGCTCGACAACTACCGGTACTAAACTCATTATTGGTCACTCCTTTGCAAACCGATATATCCTAAATGAGATTATATGCATATATACGGGATTTAATCAATTATTCTGCAGATTCTGTTGTTTCAGTTGCTTCTTCAGCAGCTTTTTTTGTTGTGCGCTTTGCTCTGGGCTTTTTGGGCTTGGGTTCTTCCTTAGCTTCTTCAGCCTTTTCAGTGATAACAGCTGTATCCTTGATAAGCTTTACAGCAAGCTCAACAGCAACGTCCTTCTTAAGGTCGTCAGCGGAAATAACAGCCTTAACCTTGTCAAGCTCCATCTGATATGTGGAAGCGAGAGTCTCGTATTCCTTAGCGATATCCTCTTCGGAGGGAGCGATGCCTTCGAGCTCAACGATCTTTTCAAGAGCAAGACGGATCTTTACACGGCGCTCGGACTGGGGACGGAAGTTCTCACGGAAAGTATCAAGATCCTGACCGAGATACTGCATATAGCGGTTAATGTCAAGGCCCTGAGAGCGGAGTCTGTAATCGAAATCGCGCATGCCGTTTTCCATCTCGCGAAGGATCATAGCTTCGGGAATCTCGACCTCTGTATTTTCGCAAAGAGCATCCATGAGCTTTTCGTCAACCTGAGCGTTGGAAGCGTTTTCACGTGTTTCCGTAAGGTTCTTGCGGATGCTTTCCTTGTACTCTGCAAGAGTATCAAATTCGCTTACGTCCTTTGCAAATTCATCGTCAGCCTCGGGAAGCTCGTCAAACTTGATAGCGTGTACCTTTACCTTGAAGGTAGCTTCCTTGCCTGCAAGCTCTTCGGAATGATATTCAGTGGGGAATGTAACAACAACGTCAACGTCGTCGCCTATGTTCTTACCGACAAGCTGATCCTCAAAGCCGGGGATAAACTGACCGGAGCCAAGCTTAAGGTTGTGGCCTTCGCCCTTGCCACCTGCGAAAGCTACGCCATCGGTGAAGCCTTCATAGTCGATAACGACTGTGTCGCCGAGCTGAGCAGGTCTGTCTGTAACGTCAACACTGCGGGAATTGCGTTCGCGAACGCGCTGGATCTCGTTGTCAACGTCTTCATCAGTGACGACAACGGGAGTCTTTTCAACGGCGATACCCTTGTAGTTTTTAACCTCAGCGTTGGGCTTAAGAGTAAGCTCAGCTGTGAAGGTATAACCGTCAGCGTTGATCTCTGTGATCTCGATCTTGGGCTCTGCAACGATTTCATAATCTGTCTGAGCGACAGCTTCATCATAAGCGGCACCATAAGTGCTGTTGACAGCTTCTTCATAGAAAACTTCAACACCCCACATCTTCTCAACGACCTTGCGAGGAGCTTTGCCGCGTCTGAAGCCGGGAACGTTCATTTTCTTGATGTTCTTGCGATATGCTGCTTCAATAGCTGCTTCAAAAACATCCTTTTCAACTGTGATTTCAAGAACGGCAGAATTTACGCCGGTCTTTTCGTTTTTCTTGACAATCATGCCAAATCCTCCTAGAGATTTATTATCATTATTTTCATTCAGCTTATTGTATCATATATTTTAAAAAAAATCTATAGTTTTTTTGAAAAAAAACGGAAAAATTATTTTTTTGTTTAAAATAATACAAAAAAGAAAGGCAGAAAAATTGAAAATGTAAAAAATATTTATTTTTTGCCTTAAAAGTTCTTGAAATTCAAAGCAACGCTACCGATTCCGCCTTGGATATTTATATGATTTTCACCCCTTGCATTGTGGACGAGATCCTCGGCGCTGCACTCGTCAATGGTAATACTGCCGATGCCTTTTTCGATGTCAATGCTGTAGTCATCTTTATTGCCGAGTATCGTCACGCTTGATTGACCGATGCCGAAAGTAAGATCACTGTTGCCGAGCAGGGCAGAAGTAAGCTTCAGCTCGCCGACACCCATTTCAAGTGTCAAGTTGCGGATAGAACCACCGTCAATACTGATCCTTGCTGCACCGCCTCCAATTACGGCGTCAGATGTAACAAAAAGCTCTGAAAGCTGAACGTTTCCTGCACCAAGCGTGAGCTCAAGCGATTTCGCATCTAATCTGTCGGCAGTAAAATTTGCCGCGCCTGTGGCAATGATGATGCTGTCGAATACGATATTTTCAGGCAAATACAAGGTGAGAAAGGAATCTGTATAAGTAACGCCGAAATCTACGTCTTCCTCAAGCTTTAAAACGCCGTTTTCCTCGGAAATGGACAAATACTTGAGGTTGCTTTTAACGTAAAGAGTATCCGCTCGTTCAATGGTAAAATCAGCGGCACCGATTTTTATATCCAAGGAGTGAATATGGGATTTCGCACTATAAGTGTAATCCTCATTCGTAACGCCGTTTACACTGCAAGCAAATAAAGTGGTAAAAACAATTAAAACTAAAAATAAATTAATAGCTTTTTTCATAAGATGCCTCGTGTGAAAAATATGATGATATATATTAAGACGCTCGGTGGCGCGGTCAAAAAATCAACTTTTACATTATATCACGATTTTGCTCGTGTGTCAATGAAAGAGAAGAGTAAAAAAGTAAATCGACAAGCTTCTGTTTGAAACTTGTCGATTTTTGGCGCGCCCGACTGGAGTCGAACCAGCGGCCTTTCGGGTCGGAGCCGAACGCTCTATCCACTGGGCTACGGGCGCATGTAGATTTTTTTACAATTTTGCCGATATACATTTGCGCCGTTCGGCAACTCTGCCGAACGGTGCAATTTAAACGTCTGATTAAAGGTCGATGCCGTTAGCCTTGCGCTCCGCATCTGTCATGCGGCTGATACGGTCAGGATTGGGAGCAGAAGAAGCAGCTGCACTGCGGGGAGCGGAGTGAGAATTGCGGGATCCTCTGCCGCCGCGACCGCCTCTGCCGCCCTTATCGGAGCGACCGCCCTTGCGTTCGCCGGAAAAACGTGCTTTACGGGGAGCGTCGGGAGAGTAGGTGCTGTTTTCAACATCGGGATTATCGCCTGCATAGTTTGTATCGTAAGTGATAACGACCTTGCGGCGAGGCTCTTCGCCGATAGAATGAGTAGAAACACCGGAGAATTCCTGCAAAGCGGAATGGATGATGCGGCGTTCGTTTGCGCTCATGGGCTCCAATGTCACGTTGGACTGCGTCTTAACTGCCTTGATGGCAAGTCTCTTAGCGAGCTTTGTAAGTATTTCTTCGCGTTTAACTCTGTAATTTTCCGTATCGATAGTAACTCTGTATCTTGCGCCGGAATCCTTGTTTGCAACGAGCGTTGCAAGATACTGAAGGGAATCGAGAGTTTCGCCGCGATGACCGATAATGATACCGATGTTTTCACCGGAAAGAGTTACGTGAACGCTGTTGTTATCTTCTTCGAAAGCGGCGTCAACGTCGAGATTCATCTTTTCAAAAACGGTATTCAAAAAGTCGCGAACCTTGTAAGAATCGGAAACCTCATAAATGAGCTTTACTTTAGCATCTGTCGCACCGATACCGAGAAAGCCGGATTTCGGGCGAGTAATAACTTCTTTTTCAACTGAGTCGGGATTGATATTAAGTTCTGCGCAACCCTTGGCAATTGCTTCATCAATCGTTTTGCCGGTTGCGATATATTCCTTTTTCAAAGCTGTTTCCTCCGAGTAAATTACTTCTTATTTTTCTTCTTTGCAGGAAGGGCTGCCTGATTTTCTGCAAAAGTATGCTTAAGACCTGCCTGACGAATGGCGTTTCTCTGCGTGCGTCTTTGCTCAACGAGCTCTTGATCTACGCCTGATTTTTTGTCGCGTATAAGCTTGGGCATAATGTAAGACTGAATAGCACCGAGAATGTTGGAAAGGATCCAATAATAGGACATAGCGGAAGGCATAGTAAAGCCTATCCAGAGAGTGAGAATGGGCATACCGAACATCATACCGCGCATCATGCAGTTGTTCTGCTGACTGTCTGCGGAGGACGGTGATGTCTTCATTGTGAAAAGAGTGGAGAGCAGGGTAGTGATCGCCGCGATAAAGGGCAAGAACCAAATGAAATTGAATTCTTTGATGTTGGGAACGGCGGCGAGATTGAAAAATTCCATGCCGAGGAAGTTGAAATCGATCTTGTCAATAAGAGAGCTTATGGACATAGAGGTAGAACCAAGGTCGATACCTGTGAGCTTGTCCGCGTGCTGAGTCATTTCCTGAGCGATCTGAAGCTCATAATTCATAAGCGAGGAATTGACGGCAGGATCGAATTTTTCCAAAGCGGCAATGCCTGCATCCTTCAAGACAGTACCTATCTCAAGTATCTTGTCTTTGGCGACGTGCCACATATAAGTAAGGGGCTGGCGCATAACGCCATAGTAGCCGATAAGCAGGATAAAAGGAACGATATTGGGGAGACAGCCGCTCATTGGGCTTGCGCCTTCCTCCTGATACATCTGCGCTATAGCTTCCTGCTGCTTCTGAGGATCTTTAATCTTGCGGCGAATAGCTTCTTCCTTCGGCTTGAGGGCAGTAAACTTTGCCATGCTCTTTTGAGATTTGATATTAAAGGGGATGGTTATAAGCTTAACGATAATAGTAACGACGAGAATAGCGATACCGTAATCATGGAAAAGGTCGTAGAACCATCCGAGGACGTAACCGAAGGGTACGCCTGTAATTTTGTAAATAAGATCAAACAAGGTGATTTCCTCCAAAACGGAAATAATAATACATCATTTGATGGTTAAAGCTTGGGTCTGAAGAAAAGGAATTTTTCCGGTACATAATCAATACCGCCTTTAGAAAAAGGATTGCAACGCAAAATACGCCATGCCGAAAGCAGAAATCCACCAATTACACCAAAACGCTTGTACGCGGTGATGGCATAATTTGAACAGGTAGGGTAGTACTTACAGGACGGCGGAAAAAGCGGCGAAATATACTTTTGGTAAAGACGGATAAGATATATACAAAATTTTTTCAACATCAGACAATTAGCTTAAGCTTAGCGAAAGCTGATTCAAGATTTTGCATGACAGGCTGACATTTAACGTAAGGCGTTTTGCCGCGAGCGACTAAAACGATATCGTAGCCTTTGATCATGCGGGGCTCAAGCAGGCGGTACGCTTCCTTCAGAAGACGACGGGCGCGGTTGCGCACCACTGCCTTACCGATTTTTGTGCTTACCGTTATGCCTAAACGATTTACATCAAGTCGGTTTCGACGTAAATATACAACAAATAAGGGCGTCGCCAAGGACTGCCCCTTTGTGTATAGCCGTTTAAAATTGTAGTTTTCTCGAATAGGGACGGTAAAATTCATAAGAATACCACAAATTCACTTAGTGTGTAAGTCTTGCGCGACCCTTAGCACGTCTTCTGGCGAGGACCTTGCGGCCGTTAGCAGTAGACATTCTCTTTCTGAAGCCGTGTTCTTTTTTTCTCTGGATCTTTTTCGGCTGATATGTTCTAAGCATTCAGTTCATCTCCCTTATACAAATTTTATAGAAGGCATACGGGGCAAGCGACAGGAAAAAAACATACCCCGCGCCCATATTACCGACATCATAACATATTATACATCATAAAACGGGTGAATGTCAATATCTTTTTTTATAAAATTTCAATATTTGCGTTTTTGCACGCATTTAACGTCTCTTCATCCCACACAGAAACCTGAACTTCGCCTATATGAGCCTTTTGTAAAAGCAGTAAGCAAAGGCGGGATTGACCGATACCGCCGCCGATGGTGAGGGGAAGCTCTCCGTTTAAAAGTGCTTTGTGGAAAGCAAGCTCCTTGCGTTCTTCGCAATTTCTTACCTTGAGCTGATGGGCGAGGGAGGTCTCGTCAACGCGGATTCCCATGCTGGAAAGCTCAAGCGCTATACCGAGTATATCGTTCCATACAAGAAGGTCGCCGTTGAGCTGCCAATCGTCGTAGTCAGGCGCTCTGCCGTCGTGGGGCTTGCCGTTTGAAAGGTCAGCACCGATCTGCATGATAAATACCGTGCCATATTTTTTTGTTATGGCAGTTTCGCGTTCCTTGCCTGACATTTCGGGATACATATCCAAAAGCTCTTGAGAAGTGATAAAATAAGGCTCGCGAACGATCTCGGTCGTTATTTGGGGATATTTTATCTTTATAGCGTCAAGTGTATCGCAAATGCAGCCCACGATACGAGTAACTATATCCTTGAGAAAATCAATGTTGCGTTCCTCGCGGGAAATAACCCGTTCCCAATCCCATTGGTCAACGTAGATGGAATGTATATTGTCGAGATCTTCATCTCTGCGAACGGCGTTCATATCCGTATAAAGACCGCGTCCCTGCCAAAAGCCGTACTTTTTAAGAGCCATGCGCTTCCATTTGGCAAGGGAATGCACGATTTCTGCAGTTGCATTTGCGGCGGGAATGTCAAAGCTGACGGGGCGCTCCGTACCGTTAAGATTGTCGTTGAGCCCTGTTTTCGGCTCGACGAAAAGAGGAGCGGAAATACGTTTTAAATTAAGAGCCTGTGCAAGCTTGTCCTCAAAAGTACGCTTGATGAGCTCGATCGACACCTGTGTGTCGAAGACGGAAATCTTGCTTTCGTATCCCTTCGGTATAAAAACTTTGTTCATAGCTGTCATTCTCCAATCGTAACGCTTCAAATGCAATAACTATGTTATTATATATTTTTTTTGCCTCATTGTCAACACAAAAAATAAAATATCGTTCAAATTATATGGAAAAATTCTTATAATGCGCGGATAAGTATTTGATACAATGCTTTATAGTTAAATATAAGATAAAAAAATGTTGCAATTATGTCATATTTATTGTATAATATAAAAATAGTGATTTTTGGAAGGATGAATATATAAATGCTTGAAAAACTGCGTCAGATAGAACAGCGCTATATTGAAATAGAGCAGCAACTTTCGGATCCGAATGTTTTTTCGGACATGGAGCTTTTTAAAAAGCTTGGAAAAGAACAAAAAACGCTTACACCGATAATTGAAAAATACCGTGAATACGTGCAGACTGATGAAGAATACGAGGGCGCGAAGGAAATTGCCGAAATGTCCGATGAAAAGGATATGAAGGAAATGGCTGAAGAGGAAATGCGAGCTTGCAAGGAAAAATGCGAAACGCTTTTGGAGGAGCTTAAGATACTGATGCTTCCCCGCGACCCCAACGATGACAAGAACGTTATCATTGAGATACGCGGCGGCGCAGGCGGTGAGGAAGCGGCTCTTTTCTGTGCATCGCTTTACAGAATGTATTCCATGTATGCCGAGTCGAAAAGATATAAGGTCGAGCTTGTCAATGCAAGTGAAACGGAGCTTGGCGGCTTTAAGGAAGTATCCTTTATGATAGAGGGTGACGGCGCGTACAGCAGATTTAAGTACGAAAGCGGCGTTCACCGTGTACAGCGTGTACCCGATACGGAAAGTCAGGGACGTATCCATACGTCCACCGTAACGGTTGCCGTTTTGCCCGAGGTCGAGGACGTTGAAGTAACTATTAACCCCGACGATATTGAGGTCGATACCTTCCGCTCCAGCGGTGCAGGCGGACAGCACGTTAACAAAACGGAGTCTGCCATACGTATCACTCATAAGCCGACGGGTATAGTAGTAGAGTGTCAGGACGAGCGAAGCCAGCATAAAAACCGCGATAGAGCCATGAAGATACTTCGTTCGAGGCTTTATGATATTGTACAGCGTGAGCAGACGGATAAAATTGCCGAGCAGCGTAAAACGCAGGTCGGTACGGGTGACAGAAGCGAGCGCATAAGAACGTATAACTTCCCGCAGGGACGTATGTCCGACCATAGAATAGGACTTACGCTTTATAAGCTTGACGCTATTATGAACGGAGCGCTTGACGAAATGATAGATGCTCTTATCACGGCGGCGCAGGCTGAAAAGCTGAAAAACGGCGAAATGTAAGAATTGGAGTTTTTTCGTTGAAAACACAGATTTTAAATCGAAACGAAAGCACGGAGCAAGCGATATTGCAGGCAGGGGAAATGCTTAAAAGCGGAAAGACCGTTGCGATACCGACGGAAACGGTTTACGGCTTGGGTGCAAACGCCCTTGACGAAAAAGCCGTGGCTAAGATATTCGAAGCGAAGGGCAGACCGCAGGATAACCCTCTTATCGTGCATATTGAAAGCACGGACAAGCTTGAGCTGTACTGCGACGATATACCCGACAAGGCGTATAAGCTTGCCGTAAGCTTCTGGCCTGGACCGCTTACAATGGTGCTTAAAAGAAAGAGCGTAATTCCATCCTCTGTTTCCGCGGGACTTGATACCGTGGCGATACGGCTTCCTTCAAATGAATACGCTCGCCGTATAATTGCAGCTTCAGGCTGTCCCATAGCGGCGCCGAGCGCAAATACGTCAGGCAGTCCGAGCCCCACGAAGGCGGAGCACGTTTTGCACGACCTTGACGGAAGGATAGATGCTGTTTTCGACGGCGGAGATTCTGAAGTAGGCCTTGAATCGACGGTAATCTCCCTTGTGGGCGATGTGCCAAGATTGCTTCGCCCGGGCGCCGTAACGCCTGAAATGCTAAAGGAAGTGCTTGGTGAAATAATCATTGACAAAGCGGTGACACAGCTTATTTCATCGCAGGAAAAGGTAAGCTCACCCGGTATGAAATACCGCCACTACGCGCCGAGAGCGAAAATGACGCTGATACGCGGAAGCATTGATGCGACGGAGCGGTATATCAAAGAAAATTTGTGCGAAAAAATGGCTGTACTGTGCTTTGACGGTGATGAAAAGCTGTTTTCCGAATATGCTTTTACCGTTACGTATGGCGCGGAAAACGATTCAAAAGCGCAGGCTTCGAGGCTTTTTGATGCGCTGAGATTGCTTGACAGAGATGATGTCGAGCGTATATATGCAAGGTGTCCGAAAAGCGACGGGATAGGACTTGCCGTGCTCAATCGCATATCCAAGGCGGCGGCTTTTGATATAGTTGATGTATAGATGGTGATAAGGTGAAGATAATTGGCGTAACGGGTACGACGGGCGCGGGCAAATCAAGCGTGTGTGCGTATATTGCGGAAAAATATGATGTGACACACGTTGATTGCGATGTGATAGCCCACGACGTGCTGACGGATGAAGCTTGTAAAAGCGAGCTTGTGGCATCGTTTGGAGAGAATATTGCGGAAAAAGGCAGTATCGTCCGCAAAAGACTTGCCCAAAAAGCATTTTCATCCAAGAAAAATACAAATATTTTAAATAAAATAACACATAAATATATAACGGCGAAGATAAAAGCTGTTATTGCGGAAAACGAGAAAAACGGTGTTAAAGGCGTTTTACTTGATGCAGCGGCGCTTTTTGAAAGCGGACTTGACAGCATTTGCGACGCCGTAATGTGTGTTTGCGCTGACGAAGATGTCCGCCTTGCAAGAATAACGGCGAGGGACGGTATAACGAGAGAAGCGGCGCTTTTGCGTATGAACGCCCAAAAGAAGCAGGAGTTTTATACGGAAAAAGCAGACGGAGTTGTTTACAATAACGGTGACAGTGACACGTTTGCGGAGCAAGCGGACAGATTTATGGAAAAAGCTTTGTAGAAAGAGAGGAGTGTATACCGATGGCGAGAAAAATGAAGCATGCCCATCCAAGCGACGTGGGCAGGGCGGAGCTTAAGCTTGCGCTGATAATACTTGTGCTTGTGGTACTGGTAGTGGGTGTCATATTTGCGCTGGCATACACTTTTGAAAAAACAAAGCTTGAAACGCAGTTTGCGCAGTATCCCAAAACGTATTCGCAGTTCGTGGAAAGATTTGCGGCGGAAAATGAGCTTGACCCTCATTTTGTTTATGCAGTTATACGGACGGAGAGCAAGTTCGACGAAACGGCAGTATCAACGGCAGGTGCCGTGGGACTTATGCAGATAACGCCGAGGACGTTTGATTGGATGAAAACGAAAATGGACGATATTGACGAGCTTGATGCAGGCTCGCTGTACGTTCCCGATGTGAATATAAAGGTCGGTACGTTTTTGCTTCGTTTTTTGTATGATACCTTTGGCGATTGGAACGTAACGCTTGCCGCTTATAATGCAGGGTACGGAAGTGCGATGAATTGGCTTGACGATCCTGAAATATCGCCTGACGGAAAGACCTTTGACGTGGAAAAGATACCTTATGGTGAAACGAAAAATTACATTAAAAAAGTCAATGCCGCAAAACAGCGGTATGATGAGCTATATAATGAAAAGTAATAATAAAAGGAGAATTTTTATGTCTGAAGAAAAAACGGCTGTAGAGCTTCTCAAGGAAAAGCTTGAATTCAAGCCGAAAAACGGATACGACGTGCTCAGTGAAGCTGAAATAGAAAAGGCATACGCTTTTTGCGAGGGCTATAAAGCATATCTTGACGCAAGTAAAACTGAACGTGAAGCTGTGAAAAGCTCCGTAAAGCTTGCCGAGGAAAACGGCTTTGTACCTTATAGCCGCGATATGCAGCTTAAGGCAGGGGACAGAGTTTATTTCATCAACCGTGACCGCGCCGCCGCGTTTGCTGTGATTGGTAAAGAGGCGCTGGAAAGCGGACTTGCAATAACGGTTGCACATATCGACAGCCCACGCCTTGACCTTAAGCAAAGACCGCTTTATGAGGATAACGAGCTTGCAATGCTTAAAACTCATTATTACGGTGGAATTAAAAAGTATCAGTGGCTTTCCATTCCTCTTGCTCTTTACGGTACTGTGGTGCTGAAGGACGGAAGTAAGGTGGATGTATCCATCGGTGACGGAGAAAACGACCCCGTATTTTGCGTAAGCGACCTTTTGCCCCATTTGGGTAAAAATCAGATGTCACAAAACGCAGGTGATATAATTGCAGGTGAACAGCTCAATATAATCGTTGGCACGCGTCCCTTTAAGGATACAAAGGAAGCGGGCAGAGTAAAGCTGAATATCCTTGCAGTGCTCAATGAAAAATACGGCATGACGGAGGAGGATTTCCTTTCCGCTGATTTTGAGCTTGTTCCTGCGGGAAAAGCTGTTGACGTAGCGATGGACCGCTCTCTTATCGGTGCATACGGTCACGATGACAGAGTTTGCGCATATACGGAGCTTATGGGACTTTTTGATGCAAAAGCTCCGTCGAAAACGCTCGTTTGCCTGCTTGCGGACAGGGAAGAAACGGGAAGCGACGGAAATACGGGTATGCAAAGCGATTTTCTTGACCTTGTCGTACGCAGACTCAGCGACAAGCTTGGCGGCGCGAAGGAAGAGATATACGCCGCATCCAAGTGCCTTTCCGCCGATGTAAATGCGGCGTTTGACCCCAATTTCCCCGATGTGCTTGAAAAGAACAACGCGGCGTTCCTTAACTATGGCGTTGCCGTGACAAAATACACGGGCCACAGAGGTAAATATGACACGTCGGAAGCATCTGCTGAATTCGTTTCCTATATCCGCAAGCTTTTTGACAGCAACAACGTTTTGTGGCAAATGGCGGCGCTGGGTAAGGTCGATCAAGGCGGCGGCGGAACGGTTGCCAAGTATGTGGCGAGAAGAAACGTGGATGTAATAGACGTCGGCGTGCCGCTTCTTGCAATGCATGCACCGTTTGAGATTGCGTCAAAGCTTGACATTTATATGGCTTATAAGGCGTTTTCAGCGTTTAATTGCGAATAAAAGTGAGTTTCTTTGTGTTTTGCCGCAAATTCCTCTTGCTTTATTGCGAAATATGTAGTATAATATGATTTAGTTTGAAAAAAATTGTTAAAGGATGGTTTTTCTTATGGCAAATGAAAAAACAAAAGCACAGCTTCGTGCTGAACAGGAAAAGCGCAATACGACCGTGCGCATAACGTCTATCTGCATCGCGGTTGTCGTTGTTGCACTTCTTGCATTTATGATCTTATGGAATGCAGTTATCCGCACGACAATATCACCCATCAGCATTGGCGGCGAAAAGATAGGCATGGTAGAATATAACTTCTACTATCAGTTCCAGAAGAATAATTTCCTCAATCAGTACGGCTCTTATGTAAGCGTGTTCGGCCTTGACGTATCTCTTCCTTATGACTCCCAGATACAGGATAAGGAAAAGGGTACAACATGGTACGATTATTTCCGTGACGCGGCTGACAATCAGCTCAAACAGATGGTTATACTTTCCAAGGAAGCTGAAAAAGCTGGCTATGAAATGCCTGGTGAAGATAAAGAAACTGTTGACAATTTCTTTGTTGATATCCGTGAATATGCAAAAGAAAACGGCCTTACAGTAAAGCAGTACCTTGTAAACGCATACGGTAAGGGCGCAAACGAAAAGGCTCTTAAGGATATCCTTACAAGATACTATCTTGCTTCCGGTTATGCTCAGGAAAAGCTTGAAAGCTTCACATATACTGATGAAGAGATAGAAAAAGAATATACTGATAATATTGATGAATATCAGGTATACGACTATCGCACGTTTACCGTTAAGGATGTAATGCCTGAAAAGGGTGAAGACGAGGAATACACAGCTGAGCAGATTGAAGCAGCTCATGCTGAATCAAAGGCA
The DNA here is from genome assembly GCA_015067075.1 of Oscillospiraceae bacterium. Taxonomy (GTDB): domain Bacteria; phylum Bacillota; class Clostridia; order Oscillospirales; family SIG530; genus SIG530. The sequence goes on along the minus strand of SVND01000007.1, from coordinate 13,702 downwards.
AAGGCTGATGCTTTCGTTGCAGCTATAACAGATGAAGCAAGCTTCAATAACCTTGCAAAGGAATATGCGGCTGAAGCTGATAAGGCAACTTACGACGATCCCGATGCAACACTTGTTGAAGGTGCTCTTAAGGGAAGCGTTTCCGACGAAAAGATAGCTGAATGGCTCTTCTCCGCAGACAGAAAGGTCGGCGAAACGTATATCGCTGAGGGCGAAGATTCCTATACTGTCTATTATATCTGCGCTACAGGTCATAAGCAGACATACAACGTCGTAGACGTACGTCACATCCTTGTCCAGTTTGATAGCGAAGCTGAAGATGAAGACGCTGAAAAGGAAAGAGTAAACGCAGAAGCTAAGGCTATTTTAGAGCAGTGGCAGAGCGGCGACGCAACGGCTGACTCCTTTGCAGCTCTTGCAAACGAGAAGTCTGAAGACGGCGGATCCAACTCCAACGGCGGCCTTTATGAAAACGTAACAAAGGGTCAGATGGTAGAAAACTTCGAGGATTGGTGCTTTGCAGAGGGCAGAAAGGTCGGCGATACAGGTATCGTTGAGACTGATTACGGCTATCATGTAATGTACATGGATTCCATCGGCGAAGAATATTGGAAGTATGCGGCAGACAACGCACTTAAGAACGATGCTTACAATAAGTATTATACAGAAAGCGCAACGCAGTACGAAGTAAAGACAAACGATATGGGTCTTACAGCTGCTAAGGATCTTGTAGACTAATATTCAGATTGTAGAAAAAGGGGCTTTTTATGGAATTGCTCAAAAAAAGAATACTTGCTGACGGCGAGATACGCCCCGGAAATATTCTTAAGGTGGATAGCTTTTTAAATCAGCGCATGGATATTGCTCTTTTCAATGAAATGGGCAAGGAATTTAAAAAACGCTTTGCCGATGAAGGTGTAACCGTTATTCTTACGGTTGAAGCATCGGGTATAGGCGTTGCGTGCATCGCGGCTCAGTATTTTGACTGCCCCGTTGTTTTTGCAAAAAAGTATACGGCGAAAAACCTTGACAGCGAGGTCTATTCCGCCAAGGTCCATTCCTATACGAAGGATATTGACTATACCATCCGTGTGACGAAAAAGTACATCAAGCCTGAAGATAAGGTTCTTATCATTGATGACTTTCTTGCCACAGGCGAAGCCACAAACGGTATGATAGACATTGTAAAGCAGGCGGGCGCAACACTTGCAGGCGTTGGAATAGTTATCGAAAAAGGATTTCAGAATGGCGGAAAAGAACTGCGTGAGCAAGGTGTCCACCTTGAATCCTTGGCGATCGTAAAAAGTATGTCTGATGACAGCATAGAATTTGCATAATGCTGAAATAATTAAAGCACCTATGGTTGACATAGGTGCTTTTCGTTATGATCTATTCATTTATAAACGCGGCTAAAAGGTCGATACAAGCCTTTACGTCGTCCTTGTTGACTTCTTCTACGGGAGAGTGAATGTAGCGCGTGGGGACGGAAATTGCGCCTGTTACAACGCCTGCGCGGGAAGCGTGGATAGCGCCTGCGTCAGTACCGCCTGCCAAAAGGACTTCAAGCTGATAGGGGATATCAGCTTTTTTGGCTGTTTCCGAGAGCATATCTATCATTTTCTTGTGACAGATAACGCTTCTGTCCATGATCTTTATCGCCGCGCCCTTGCCGAGGTCCACGGTGACGGGCTCTGTATTGGTCGTGCCGCCTGCGCTTGTAACGTCAACGGCGATGGCATAATCGGGATTGATGCCGTAAGCCGCTGTACGCGCTCCGCGAAGACCGACCTCCTCCTGTACTGTGAAAACGAAATAAACGTCGTAGGCGGGGGCTTTGAGCTTTTTTAGGGCTTCTATAAGGATAAGACAGCCGATCTTGTTGTCAAGGGCTTTTGAAAACCAAGTGTTCTTCGTTTCATATGGCTCGGATATGAAAACGGCGCAATCGCCTGTGCTGATAAGCTTTTCGGCTTCCTCGCGGTTTTTAGCGCCGATGTCGATGAAGCATTTGTCAAGCTTTGGCTCTTTTTCACTGCGCTCCTCGCAGACCATAGCGCCTTCAACACCGTTCGTAAAGCGAACGCGGTGGTAAAGAGAGTAAACGGAGAAGATACCGCCGACACTGCCGAAGCGGATCATGCCGTTTTCTTCGATGAAAGCGGCGATAAGACCTATTTCATCCATATGAGCGGCGACCATGAGCTTAGGACCGTGTCCTGCCTTATGAACGATAAGATTGCCCAAGGTATCGATGCGTATCTCGTCTGCGTAGGGCTTGCAAAGACTGCCAATAAGGTGAGCCATATCACTTTCCATTCCCGACGGGGAGGGAGTATCTATAAGCTTTTTTAATAAATCAAACATATTAAGGATCCTTTCGGTTAAAAAGTTAACGCTATAATTTTACTATATTTTGCTTTCCGTGTCAAGAATTATTCTTCACCTGCAAAAAACAAAAAATATTTTAAAATATTTTAAAATAGGTATTGACAAAACGGAAAAAATAGTGTAAAATATCATTCGCGTCGTAAAGATATGGCGGCATAGCTCAGTTGGCTAGAGCATCCGGTTCATACCCGGCAGGTCGTTGGTTCAAATCCGACTGCCGCTACCAAAATTTACGGCGCATATTTGCGGGTGTGGCTCAATGGTAGAGCTCCAGCCTTCCAAGCTGGCTGCGTGGGTTCGATTCCCATCACCCGCTCCAAAATGTGCATCTGTAGCTCAGGTGGATAGAGCAACTGCCTTCTAAGCAGTGGGTCAGGGGTTCGAGTCCCTTCAGATGTGCCATAATTTACAATCGGTATCGCCCGATTGTATTTTATATGGTGGGTATGGCGCAGTTGGCTAGCGCGCCAGATTGTGGCTCTGGAGGTCGTCGGTTCGAGCCCGACTATCCACCCCATGAAAATCCGTACACAGTTGTGTGCGGATTTTTTATTTTCCGAGAAAACGGCATTGTTCCTTTGATGTTTTTGTGGTATAATGTATGTAATATATTATGAATATTGGAGTTCATTATGGAATACAGAAAACTTCCGCACGGTAACGAAAATGAAAAATTCAGCGTACTCGGTCTCGGTATGGGAGGCATCGGAAAAACTCCCGTCGATGAGATAGAAGCTATTATCCGCAAAGCTATTGATAACGGCATCAACTTTTTTGACCTTTGTACGGCAGGTGCTTCATATGCACCCATCGGCAGAGTCATACGCAATTGCAGAGAAAAGGTGTTTTTGCAGGTACATTTCGGTGCGGTATACGATGAAAACGGCGAATACGGCTGGTGCCGCGATTTCGATGTTATCAAAAATACGTTCCTTTGGGAGCTTTCACAGCTTAACACGGATTACGTTGACTTCGGTTTTTTACATTGCGTGGATAGCGAGGAGGACCTTGACGAGCTTATAAGAATAGGCGTGCTTGATTATTTGAAAGAGCTTAAGGCGAAGGAAATCGTTCGCCATATCGGATTTTCATCCCATACGCCCCGTGTAGCAAACCGTATTATCGATATGGGATTTGCGGATATGATGATGTTTTCCATAAACCCCGCTTATGATTTTGAAAAAGGCGATGAGTACGGTATAGGCTCGGTGAACGAAAGGTTTGAGCTGTTTAAAAAATGCGAACGCGAGGGCATAGGCATCAGCGTTATGAAGCCTTTCTTTGCAGGACAGCTTCTTTCGGCACGGTTTTCGCCTTTCGGAGTTGCACTTACCCATAATCAGTGCTTGCAATATGCCATTGACCGACCGGGCGTGCTTACAGCTGTTCCGGGAGTACAAACTATGGCACATCTTGACACACTTTTGAAGTTTTTAACGGCAACTAAAGAGGAAAAGGATTATTCCGTTATCGGCAGCTTTACAGCTGACACAATAAAGGGTACTTGCGTTTACTGTAACCATTGTCAACCTTGTCCCGCAGGGATAGATATCGGGCTTGTAAACAAGTATTATGACCTTGCGCTGGCAGGCGACGAGATTGCGGAAAATCATTACACGAAGCTTTCCGTGAACGCAGAAGCGTGCTTGCATTGTGGACATTGTGAAAGCCGATGCCCGTTTTCGGTCAAGCAGGAGAGCCGAATGAATGAAATCGCGCAATATTTTAATACGAAACGGTAGATAAAGGCTTACTTTCTTCTATTTTGATACAATAAATAGGTGATAAATAAAAAAGGAAATAGCAACAAAATGTGATATAATGAAGCAGAAAAACCAAATCGCATCACAAAAGGAGTTATTTCAAATGAATATTATAACATCAGAACTGCAGTTTCAACAAGCGGCTTTCGAAATATTCTTTAAAAACACTTGCATTTAATGTGAAAATATAGTATAATTATTTGTCACAAAAAAATAAAGGGGCTATTTAATATGAAGCTTGGTATAGTTGGCTTGCCGAACGTCGGCAAAAGCACACTTTTTAATGCGATAACAAATTCCAAGGGCGCAGAGTCCGCCAATTACCCGTTTTGCACTATTGAGCCTAACGTAGGCGTTGCGGCTGTACCCGACAAGCGCCTTGACGTGCTTGCAAAAATGCACGATTCCGAAAAGGTAACTCCTGCTGTTATTGAATTTGTTGATATTGCGGGGCTTGTCCGCGGTGCGTCGCAGGGTGAGGGCTTGGGAAACAAATTCCTGTCCCATATCCGCGAGGTCGACGCCGTTGTTCACGTCGTACGTTGCTTTGAAAATGAAAATATAATCCACGTCGAAAACAGCGTTGACCCCATTCGCGATATTGAAACTATAAGCATGGAGCTTATTTACAGCGACCTTGAAATACTTGACAGACGTATTGATAAGGCTCGCAAGGCGGCGAAGGGCGATAAGAAATTTGAAGCAGAAGCGAAGTTTTTTGAAATGGTGAAGCAGGAGCTTGATAAGGGCATCCCAGCAAGAGCTATCGAGCTTTCCAAGGATGAAAAGGAGCTTTTGGATACGGCGCCGCTTCTTTCCGCAAAGCCCGTAATTTACGCGGCGAACATGAGTGAAGACGATTTTATCGGAAATATAAACGAAAATCAGCATTATCTCAAGGTGTGCGATTATGCGGCGAAGGAAAACGCTGAAGTTATGCCCGTTTGCGCAAAGATCGAAGAAGAAATATCCGAGCTTTCCGACGAGGACAAGCAGATGTTCCTTTCCGATCTGGGACTTGAGCAGTCGGGACTCGACAGAATCGTCAAGGCTTGTTACCATCTTCTCGGCTATATCAGCTTCCTTACGGCAGGCAAGCAGGAGTCGCGCGCTTGGACCATCGTCAACGGTACTAAAGCACCTGCGGCGGCAGGAAAGATACATTCCGATATCGAACGCGGCTTTATCCGCGCTGAAATAATAACGTACGACGAGCTTGTAGCGGCAGGCTCGTATAACGCGGCTAAGGAAAAGGGACTTATCCGAAGCGAGGGTAAGGAATACGTAATGCAGGACGGCGACGTAACGCTGTTCCGCTTCAATGTATAATGAGCGCGAGAGCTAAAAGGATAGATACCCTTGATCTCATTCGCGGCGTATGCATAATCGGCATGATGTTTGATCATGCGATGTTTGACTTGGCATATACGGCAGGCGTTGCGTGGGCGAGAGTTGTGGCGCAAAGCATGATATGGGAAATAATAAAGCAGTTTGGCGCAGGGATCTTTATCCTGATTGCAGGAATTTGTACGAATTTATCGCGGGATAATCTTCGCCGCGGCGTAAAGGTATTGCTGGCGGCTGAGGTAGTTACCGTGGCAACGTCTGTGCTCAGCTCCTTTGTGGGCTACGATATGACAATACGCTTTGGTATCCTTCATTTCATGGGTTGGTCAATGGTCATTTACGCTATGGCTGAAAGGTATTTGCCGAAATGGTTTGCCAATCCGTTTTGGATATTGGTGTTTATCCCGTCTTACGCGGTTTATAAAATGGGACTTTTACCGCAGGTCGAAGCAACGGAGCTGTACTGCTTCGGCTTGACCTCGTGGAGATTTTTCTCGGCAGACTATTTCCCACTTTTCCCGTGGATATTCCTGTTTATTTTCGGGATATGGCTCGGCAGATATCTGCTTAATAAAAATATACCGCAAGGTGCATTGAGCCTTAAAGTGCCTGTGGTAAATTATATAGGAAGAAAACCGCTTTTGATATATATCGTTCATCAGCCGATAATATACGGCTTGGTCTTACTTGTAAATAATCTGAAAGGAATATGATATACATGAATCTTGTAAACGATCTTTCATCAAACACATATCCCGGCAGAGGTATCGTCCTCGGCGTGACACCTGACGGCAAGCACGGCGCTATCGCTTATTTCATCATGGGCAGAAGCGTCAACAGCCGTAACCGCGTTTTCGTAACTGACGGCGACGGTATCCGCACGCAGGCGTTCGATCCTGCACAGCTTAAGGACCCGTCACTCGTTATATACGCACCCGTTCGCAAGCTGGGCGATACGACTATCGTTACAAACGGCGATCAGACGGATACTATCTATGATTTCCTTGAGATAGGATCCACCTTTGAGGCGGCCCTTTCGACTCGCCGATTTGAACCTGATCCGCCGAACTATACGCCCCGTATTTCAGGCATGATGACCGTAAGATGCGGCAAGGCAAGATACAGCATGTCTATTTTAAAGAGCGCAGACGGCGATCCGTCCTCTGACGAGCGCTTCTACTTCAATTATGAAAACCCCTTGGCAGGTAAGGGCCATTTCATCCACACCTATAAGTGCGACGGAAACCCTATTCCCACATTCGAAGGCGCACCGAAAACTGTTGAGATCTGCGGCGATCTTGATGAATTTACAAATTCCATCTGGAATGCACTCAATGAGGAAAATAAGGTGTCTCTTTTCACTCGATTTATCGACCTTGAAACAGGCGAATTTGAAACACGCATTATAAATAAAAATAAATAAGGAAGGACGTTGTAAGATGAAAGAATTAGAACTTAAGTACGGATGTAATCCGAACCAAAAACCTGCCCGTATCTTTATGCAGGATGGCGAGCTGCCCATCGAAGTGCTTTGCGGCAGACCCGGATTTATCAATTTTCTCGACGCTTTTAACGCATGGCAGCTTGTAAAGGAGCTTAAGCAGGCGACAGGTCTTGCGGCGGCAACGTCCTTTAAGCACGTAAGCCCTGCAGGTGCGGCTGTTGCGGCACCGCTGAGCGACGTTATGAAAAAGGTATATTTCGTAGACGATCTCGGTGAGCTTTCACCCCTTGCCTGCGCATACGCAAGAGCACGCGGTGCTGACAGAATGTCTTCCTACGGCGACTTTATTGCTCTTTCCGATAAGTGCGACGTTGCAACGGCAAAGATAATCAAGCGTGAGGTCTCCGACGGCGTTATCGCTCCCGATTACGATGACGAGGCGCTTGAGATACTTAAATCAAAGCGCAAGGGAACTTACACTATTCTTAAAATTGACCCGAATTACGTTCCTGCTCCCGTTGAGCATAAAGATGTTTTCGGCATAACATTTGAGCAGGGAAGAAACGAAGTTAAAATTGACGAAACACTTCTTGCAAACGTCGTTACAGATGCAAAGGAATTCCCCGACAGCGCAAAGCGCGACCTTATAATCGCTCTTATTACCCTTAAATACACGCAGTCCAACTCCGTTTGCTATGCAAAGGACGGACAGGCGATCGGCATCGGTGCAGGACAGCAGTCCCGTATCCATTGCACACGCTTGGCAGGTAACAAGGCTGACATCTGGCTGTTAAGACAGCATGAAAAGGTGCTCAATCTTCCTTTCCGCGAGGATATTGGCAGAGCTGACAGAGATAACGCTATTGATATTTATATTTCCGACGATTGCGATGACGTGCTTGCAGACGGCGCATGGCAGGGAATATTCACTTCTCAGCCCGAAAGACTTACAAGGGAAGAGAAAAAGGCGTATCTTGCAAAACAGACGGGTGTAGCGCTCGGCTCTGACGCATTCTTCCCCTTTGGTGACAACATTGAACGCGCACACAGAAGCGGCGTTTCCTATATTGCACAGCCGGGCGGCTCTATCCGCGACGATAACGTCATTGAAACGTGCAACAAGTACGGCATAGTAATGGCGTTTAACGGAGTGCGTTTGTTCCATCATTGATCTGAAAGGACGGATAAAATGAAATTACTTGTTATTGGCGGCGGCGGACGTGAACACGCTGTTATACGCAAGCTGCGCGAAAATAAAAACGTAGGCACGGTTTATTGCGCACCGGGTAACGGCGGCATTGCTGAAATTGCGCAGTGTGTGCCTATCAAAGCGACGGAAATTGATAAAATAGTTGCTTTTGCAAAGGAAAATAAGGTTGACCTTGTTGTGGTAACTCCTGACGATCCCCTTGTAGCAGGTATGGTCGATGCCCTTGAAGCGGAAGGCATTCGCGCATTCGGTCCGCGCAAAAATGCGGCTATAATCGAGGGAAGCAAGGCTTTTTCAAAGAATCTTATGAAAAAGTACCATATTCCCACCGCTGCTTACGAGGTTTTTGACAACGCTGAAAAGGCGATCGAGTATATTAAATCGCAAAACACATATCCCACGGTCATCAAGGCTGACGGACTTGCACTCGGTAAAGGTGTAATCATTGCTGAAAGCTTTGAGCAGGCTGAGGATGCCGTAAATTCCATTATGAAGGATAAGATTTTCGGCGCATCGGGCGGCAAGGTCGTTGTTGAAGAATTTATGCGCGGAAGAGAGATATCCGTGCTTGCATTCTGCGACGGTAAAACGGTTGTACCTATGGTTTCAGCTCAGGACCATAAGCGCGTTTTTGACGGCGATAAAGGTCCAAACACAGGCGGTATGGGCGCATACAGCCCCAGCCCCATATACGACGACGCTATGGCGAAGGAATGCATGGAAAAGATATTCCGTCCCACGATGGAAGCTATGAACAGCGAGGGCAGACCGTTCAAGGGCGTTATCTACTTTGGACTTATGGCAACTGAAAGCGGAGTCAGAGTCGTTGAGTACAATGCGAGATTCGGCGACCCCGAAACGCAGGCAGTGCTTCCCAGACTTAAAACGGATCTTCTCGACATATTCAATGCCGTAATCGACGAAAGACTTGACGAAATGAATATTGAATGGCGCGATGAAGCGGCGGCGTGCGTAATTATGGCGTCGGGCGGCTATCCGGGCAAATACCCCACGGGACTTGCCATAACGGGTATAGAAGATGCTGAAAAGGACGAAAACGTATTTGTCTACCACGCAGGAACGAAGAATGAAAAAGAGCTTTGTGTAACGAGCGGCGGCCGTGTTTTAGGTGTTACCGCCATGGATGAAACCCTTGATAAGGCTATTTACCGTGCATACAAAGCAGTCAAAAAGATACATTTTAACGGCGCACATTACAGAACGGACATCGGAAAAGACTCAAATAAGTAGGTTTTTTGGTTTAAAAGGTAAAAAAATTGCAAAAAAATTAAAAAAAACATTGGACTTTTATGGATTTTATGTTATAATGATATGAGGACATTATATAATAATATCTTATTTAATCAATTTGTTGTAACAATACTTTAAATAAACAGGAGGAAATTAAGATGAGCAAGAAATATGTTTATCTCTTCAGCGAAGGCAATGGCAGCATGAGAGAGCTGCTGGGCGGCAAGGGCGCAAACCTTGCAGAAATGACTAATTTGGGAATGCCCGTTCCCCAAGGCTTCACAATTACAACGGAAGCTTGCACAAGATACTATGACGACGGTAAGAAGATCGCAAGCGAGATCGAAGCTGAAATTTATGAATATCTTGAAAAGATGGAAGAGATCTGCGGAAAGAAGTTCGGCGACGTTAAGAATCCCCTTCTTGTTTCCGTTCGTTCCGGTGCTCGCGCATCCATGCCCGGCATGATGGACACTATCCTCAACCTTGGTCTTAACGAAGAGGTCGTTGAGGTTATGAGCGAAAGATCCGGCAATCCCAGATGGGCTTGGGACTGCTACAGAAGATTTATCCAGATGTACTCCGACGTCGTTATGGAAGTCGGCAAAAAGTACTTTGAGGAGCTTATCGACAAGATGAAGGCTGAAAAGGGCGTTACACAGGACGTTGACCTTACAGCTGAAGACCTTAAGACACTTGCAGGTCAGTTCAAGGCTGAATACAAGGCAAAGATCGGCAAGGATTTCCCCTCCGATCCGAAGCAGCAGCTTATGGGCGCTGTTGAAGCTGTTTTCCGTTCTTGGGACAACCCCAGAGCAAACGTATATAGAAGAGACAACGATATCCCTTATTCCTGGGGCACAGCTGTTAACGTACAGATGATGGCTTTCGGTAATATGGGTGACAACTGCGGAACAGGCGTTGCATTTACCCGTGACCCCGCAACAGGCGAAAAGGGCCTTATGGGTGAATTCCTTACAAATGCACAGGGTGAAGACGTTGTTGCAGGCGTAAGAACACCGATGCCTATCGCTGAAATGGCTGAAAAGTTCCCCGAAGCTTTCAAGCAGTTCAACGATGTTTGCGCAAGACTTGAAAATCACTACAGAGATATGCAGGATATGGAATTTACCGTTGAAGACGGCAAGCTCTATATGCTTCAGACAAGAAACGGTAAGAGAACGGCTAAGGCTGCTCTTAAGATCGCTTGCGACCTCGTTGCAGAGGGCATGATCGACGAAAAGCGCGCTGTCGAAATGATCGACCCGAGAAACCTTGACACACTTCTTCACCCGCAGTTTGACGCAAAGGCTCTCAAAGCTGCAACACCTGCAGGTAAGGGTCTCGGAGCATCTCCCGGTGCTGCTTGCGGTAAGGTAGTATTCACAGCTGAAGATGCTGAAGCTTGGAACGCAAGAGGCGAGAAGGTTATCCTTGTCAGACTTGAGACATCTCCCGAAGATATCACAGGTATGAAGGCTTCTCAGGGTATCCTCACAGTTCGCGGCGGTATGACGTCTCACGCTGCTGTTGTTGCTCGCGGTATGGGTACTTGCTGTGTATCCGGTTGCGGCGACATCAACATGGATGAAGATAACAAGAAGTTTACCCTTGCAGGTAAGACATACGTTGAAGGCGATTACATCTCCATCGACGGTTCTACAGGTAACATTTACGATGGCATCATCCCCACAGTTGATGCTGAAATAGTCGGCGAATTCAAGACTATCATGGATTGGGCTGACAAATACAGAACACTTAAGGTAAGAACAAACGCTGACACACCTGCTGACGCTGCAAAGGCTGTTGAGCTTGGTGCAGAGGGTATCGGACTTTGCCGTACAGAGCATATGTTCTTCGAGACTGATAGAATCGCGGCATTCAGAGAAATGATCTGCGCTGACACAGTTGAAGAAAGAGAAGCTGCTCTTGAAAAGATACTTCCTTATCAGCAGGGCGACTTTGAAAAGCTTTACGAAGCTCTTGAAGGCAACCCCGTAACTATCAGATTCCTTGATCCTCCTCTTCATGAGTTCGTTCCCACTGAAGAAGATGACATCGCCGCTTTGGCAAAGGCACAGGGCAAGTCTGTTGAAGACATCAAGGCTATCATCGCTTCTCTCCATGAGTTCAACCCCATGATGGGACACAGAGGATGCCGTCTTGCAGTAACGTATCCTGAAATCGCCGCAATGCAGACAAAGGCTGTTATCAGAGCTGCAATCAAGGTTCAGAAGGCTCATGCCGATTGGAAGGTAAAGCCCGAAATTATGATTCCTCTTACAGGCGAGCTTAAGGAGCTCAAGTTCGTTAAGGATATCGTCGTTGCTACAGCTGACGCTGAAATCGCAGCAGCAGGCATCGCTCTCGAATACGAAGTCGGTACAATGATCGAAATTCCCAGAGCTTGCCTCACAGCAGACGAGCTTGCAAAGGAAGCTGACTTCTTCTGCTTCGGTACAAACGACCTTACACAGATGACGTTCGGCTTCTCCAGAGATGACGCAGGCAAGTTCCTTGGCGCATACTATGAGAAGAAGATTTATGAAAACGATCCGTTTGCAAAGCTTGACCAGACAGGCGTTGGTAAGCTTATGGAAATGACGATCAAGCTCGGTAAGGGCGTAAACGACAAGATCCATTGCGGTATCTGCGGCGAGCACGGCGGCGACCCCGTTTCCGTTGAATTCTGCCACAAGATCGGCCTCGACTATGTATCTTGCTCACCGTTCCGTGTACCCGTTGCAAGACTTGCCGCAGCACAGGCTGCTATCAAAGCAAGCAAGTAATAAAGCGAAGTAAATAAAGTAACGACCTTGTAGAATTGATTCTGCAAGGTCGTTTTTTGCACACGAAAGCTCCGTCATGGCGAGATGAAAAATAAGAAGATAAGAGAAAAGCACCTGTAGGCACAGGTGAGAGCCTTTTCCACCTCATCCGTCGGCTACGCCGCCACCTTCCCCTCAAGGGGAAGGCTTTGAGAGTGTGACCGAGCCACAGCGAGACAGGCGCCGCCACAGGCGGTGGTGAGGTGTAGCCTCGCAAAACCGTTATTTTCATTATTTTTTGGACAGTCAAGGATGCCTGTCCCTGCTGTTGTGGGAAAATCACAGGAAAGCTTATGGCTGTTTTGTCAGCAAAAAAATCTCCGTGCGGAGCATTTATCCCCGACATTTAATAAAAGAGCATAAATGCAAGAAAATTTGCACAGCGAATAAGAGGTGCACCTATTTTGCGGTAAAAAACCGATTAAAAAAACAGCAAGATAAACTTTAAAATTGCGACAAAAACCACCGAGTATATTATACCGACGAGCAAAAAGCACTTTTTCATAAAGCCAAGGTAAAAAATTTGGAGCAAGTAAAATGATGAAAAAGTCGTTTTGATGGGAGGGATTCTAAATGGGAGGAAAATGAGCTTCGCTCATTCGGAATCGAAACCTTCGAAACGAGCGTAGCTCGTTTTTCCCTTCTAGCGGTCTTCTTTTGCCTATTTCTTCTGCGGAGAAGAAATAGGCGTATAATCAATAAAGTAACATCAAAGCAACAAATCTATCGTATTGTGCCCCTGTCACAGCATAGGTTAAATTTTTTCTCTCCCTCAGTATCTTGTTTCTTGACAAGACAGAACGCCCACTATAAAAGGCTTCTCCTTGAGGTAGCGAAGCGGCGCGAAGTGAGTGATGAGGTGTAACCTCGGCAGAGGCGTTGATTATACAATAGATTTGATTTTTCCACCTCATCCGTCGGCTACGCCGCCACCTTCCCCTCAAGGGGTATGCTTTGAGAGCGTGACCGAGCCGCACGAGACAAAACGCCGCAAGCGGTGCAAAAATCAGCTCTGCAAGGTCGTTTTTTATGCGTTTTTTTAAAAAAATCAAAAAAAATTAAAAAAATTTCGAAAAAAGTGAGACAAAATTGATTTTGAATTGTAATATATAGTAGAGGGGTTTTTTATTCAGAAAAAAAAGGAGGTTTAAAATGCTGTTATTCATATCGTGTGGAGACGAAGAAAAAGAGTTTTTGGAAAACACATATCAACGCTACTCGAAATACATATATAAGTTTCATTTTATCAGATTGAAAAACGTACAAGCGGCAGAATGTGCAATGATGGATACATTTTTACGGATAATAGAAAACGTGGATACATTGATGGAAAGCTCCGAAAAAGAGCTGAAACGCAATATAAGCGTGTATGCGATGCAGGTGTTTTTGAACACAAAGAAAAAAGAGGGAAGGAGAGAGAGGCTGACCGTGTTTTCGATAAGCGATGTCATTGAAGAGGAAGAAAACGAGC
>SVND01000006.1 GCA_015067075.1 Oscillospiraceae bacterium | reverse complement strand
TCGGCGCAAAGAGGCATATCTGTTTTTTTGCGAAGCTCGGCAAGTGTTTGCACGGCTGTTTTGTCCGGTACGGAAACGCGAACGAGCTTTGCGCCTGCAGCTTGCATAGCTTTTATCTGAGTTAAAACGGCATCGCTGTCCGTCATTGGCACGTTGCTCATGGTTTGCACGGCAACGGGTGCGCCGGCGCCGATAACCAGATCGCGTATTTTTATTTCTCTTGAAAGTCGTCTGTTCATATCAATGCCTCTCTGATTTAAAGCTGAAAAACAGCTTACGAATGTTTAAGCTCCGCGGCAAAAAAAGCGCGGAGCTTGGTTGTTTTAGCGGATGAAAATACGTCAGGAAAAAATTTTGATAAGGTCGTTTACGGCAACGACGGCCATTAGTATCAACAACAACGCCATGCCGACAAGGTGAATGATCCCCTCGTATTTTTTATTGATGGGCTTACGAATAACGGCCTCCACAAGCACGAAAAGTATGCGTCCGCCGTCGAGAGCGGGAATGGGAAGAAGATTCATAACGCCGAGATTTATGGTCAGCATCTTGAAAAGGGAAAAGACCATAGTGAAATCGTGAGTTTTCCGCGCGGTCTGCACAGCTTCACCTACGGCTTCCGTTATGCCGACGGGACCCGATACTTCAGCAAAATCCACCTTGCCCGTGATCATATACAAAAGAGATTTGTATACCGTACGCACGACGGAGATAGTTTCACCGAAGGTCGAGGTTATGATGTTGCCGATATTTTTCGGCACACCTAAATATATAATGTCGGGATAGGAGTAAAGCTTGTCACCGCCATCCTCAATCGTCGTACGCGGAAAGCGGACGTTTTCAAGAGTAAGCCTTTCCGTTTTACCGCTTTCGTTTTTACGGTCTACGACAATGGTGTAGCTTTCTTGATTTTCCAAGGAGACGGCAAAAGCAATATCTGAATAGATAAGAACGCGGTAGCCGTTGACGCTTACGACTGTATCACCTGCCATAAGCCCCGTTTCACAGGAAACAGCGTTTTCACGGAAACTGTGGATGGTCGGTGTACCGACAAGGTCGGAGCCGTTTGTCAAAAGCATTATCATTACGACTATCAGACCGCAAAGAAGATTCATAAAAGAGCCTGCGAAAAGGATAATAAATCTTTTCCACCAGCTTTTTTTATTAAAGCCGTTGGGGTCGTCGTTGTCCTCCTCGTCCTCTGCCATGGCGGTATAACCGCCGAGGGGAAGAATGCGAAGGGAATATGTCGTTTCCTTTATTTTTTTCTTGAAAATAGCGGGTCCCATGCCCACTGCAAATTCGTGGACAGTGACGCCAAACATTTTTGCGGTAATATAGTGACCGAATTCATGGATAAAAATCATGAAGCCGAAAAGCAATATTGCCACAAGGATATCAAGTATCAAAAAATCACTCCTGTCGGGATATGTAATTTGTTTTCCCCCGATTAACAGTCCTGTGAGATTTAACGTGCGTTATTTTGCTTCGGTCTGAGCAATAAGCATAGACATATTGTACATACCTGCGCCTTTGCCTGCAGTAAACTCAGCGGCGCGGACGGCGCCGAGAGCGAAGACCTCGCGGGAAGCGGCGCTGTGGCTTAATTCAATGACCTCGTTAGGACCTGCAAAAATAACCTCGTGCTCGCCTATAATATTACCGCCGCGGATAGCGTGAATACCTATCTCGCGTGTGTCGCGCTTACGGCGCACAGAGTGGCGGTCGTAAACGTATTCACGAGGCTCGTCGAAAACGGTAGATATTTCATCAGCGATAAGTAAAGCTGTTCCGCTGGGCGCGTCAAGCTTCTGGTTGTGATGCTTTTCGATTATCTCGATATCGTATTGAGTGCCGAGCAAAGCTGCTGCCTTTTTTGCAAGCTCGCATATGAGATTGATACCGATAGACATATTTGCGGAAAAGAAGATGGCGACCTTTTCGGAAGCATCGCGAAGCGATTGCTTTTGCTGCTCGTCAAGACCTGTCGTGCAAACAACGGCGGGTGTGCCTGTTGTCACGGCATAATCGAGCAGGGAAGCAAGTCCCTTGGGATTGGAAAAGTCGATTATAACGTCAGCCTTGCCTGTAAAATCGCTGAAGCTTGAGAAAACAGGGAAGCTGTCGTTCTGTGTTGCCATAATATCTATACCTGCAACGATGCGCATTTTATCGGAAGCTGCTACCTGCTGTGCGACAGCTCTTCCCATGCGTCCGTTACAGCCGCAAAGAAGTATATCCAAAACTTTCATTTTTATGTGCGGCATGAGCAAAAAGCTTGCTTATGCCTTCCTTTCTTCAGGGGTTTATCAAATAAGGTCGTAGTCCTTAAGTGTTTTGCGAAGCTTTTCAGCGTTTTGCTCGCTCATCTCGCAAAGGGGAAGGCGAAGTCCGCCGACTTCCATGCCCATCATGTTCATGGCAGTCTTTACGGGAATGGGGTTTACCTCGCAAAAGAGTGCATCGCAAAGAGCAATATATTTAAGCTGAAGCTTTCTGCTTGTTTCAACGTCGCCGTCGAAGTAGGATTGGCAGATATCGTGAGTTTCCTTCGGGCAAACGTTTGACAAAACGGAGATAACGCCCTTACCGCCGAGGGAAAGAATAGCAGTTATCTGGTCGTCGTTGCCTGAATAGATAGCAAAATCGTCGCCGCAAAGTGCCGCAGTCTTAGCTACAGCGGAGATATTTCCGCTTGCTTCCTTGCAGGCAACTATGTAGGGGTTTTTGGACATTTCAAGATACGTTTCGGGCGCAATATTAACGCCTGTTCTTGAAGGTACGTTGTAGATTATGCAGGGGATCTTTGCGGCATTTGCAATAGCATTAAAATGCATAACAAGACCCTTTTGTGTTGCTTTGTTGTAATAGGGTGTGACAAGAAGCAGACCGTCAGCGCCAACCTCGGCGGCATAAACGGAAAGCTGGATAGCATAATCTGTGTCGTTGCTTCCTGTGCCTGCGATAACGGGAATGCGGCCTGCGACCTTTTCGACTGTGTAGCGGATGCATTCCTTATGCTCCTCGTCGGTAAGAGTGCAAGCTTCACCTGTTGTGCCGCAGATAATGATAGCATCTGTATGACCTGCTATCTGAGCCTCAATGATCTCGCCGAGCTTGGGGTAATTAACCTTGCCGTCAGCGGTAAAGGGGGTGACGATAGCGACACCTGCGCCTGTAAAAATAGGTGTTCTCATGTTAGTCTCCAATTCTCCGGCAAAGGGGAGAGAATACAATTTCCTTGCCGGCGGAAATTGCATAGAGTGGCTTTATGCGTCCATTTCCATCATTTTCTTTGCAATCTGAACAGCGTTAGCTGCAGCGCCCTTGCGGATGTTGTCTGCAACTACCCACATATTGATACCGCTGTCAACGCTGAAGTCGCGTCTGATACGGCCGACGTAAACGCTGTCTGTGCCTGTAGCTTCAGCGGCGAGAGGATATACGTTGTTTTGCGGATCGTCCTGAACAACGATGCCTTCGGAGGAAG
The DNA here is from genome assembly GCA_015067075.1 of Oscillospiraceae bacterium. Lineage (GTDB taxonomy): Bacteria > Bacillota > Clostridia > Oscillospirales > SIG530 > SIG530. Next base: position 54,980 of record SVND01000006.1, on the reverse strand, counting down.
CGAGAAGAGCCTTGAGCTCGTCAAGATCGAAGGGCTTTTCAAATTCAACGTTGATAGCTTCGCTGTGGCTGTTGAAAACAGGAACGCGAACTGTTGTTACAGTAATGCGAAGAGAATCGTCGTGGAGTATCTTCTTGGTCTCGTTGACCATCTTCATTTCTTCCTTTGTGTAGCCGTTTTCCGTGAAAACGTCAATGTGAGGAATGCAGTTATTGAAAATGGGATGGGGGAATTTCTTGGGTTGTTCACCCTTTATTCCGTTTTCAAGATCGTTCCAGCCTGCAACGCCTGCGCCGGAAACAGCCTGATATGTGGAGTAAACGATGCGCTTGATCTTATACTTATCGTGAAGCGGCTTGAGAGCAACGATAGCCTGGATCGTGGAGCAGTTGGGATTTGCGATAATACCCTTGTTGAGCTTGATATCCTCGGGGTTTACCTCGGGAATAACGAGGGGGACGTTGGGATCCATACGCCAAGCGGAGCTGTTGTCAATAACAACACAGCCTTTGGAAGCTGCAATGGGAGCAAACTTTTCGCTTGTGGAGCCGCCTGCGGAGAAAAGGGCAATATCAAAGCCTTCGTCAAAGCTGGATTCGTTCAGCTCTTTTATTGTGTATTTTTTGCCCATGAAGTCGATCTCACTTCCTGCGGAACGAGCAGAAGCAAAAAGCACATATTCCGAAACGGGAAGCTTGTATTCTTCGAGCACCTTCAAAAATGTTCTTCCGACCATACCGGTCGCGCCGACAACGGCAACTTTGTAGTTTTTCATGACAAATTCTTCTTTCTTATATATTATGTTTGTTTTGATAATTTTATTATCGAAAATACGATAAAAAGGGCTTGCAAGATGAAAGCAAAGAGAGTATAATATATTCCGTGAGAGGAAATTTACGCTATTGTATCATCTATCCTTCGACTAATTATTATAGCATCAGCATTTTTATTTGTCAATGCTTTTTTAATAAGTAGAAGGAAACGGACGAAGTTTTTTTGTTTTTCTTTGAAAAACGGGGGCCTTAATATGAAATATCAAAAAGGAATAACTTTTCGTGAAAGGGTGGCACATCTTGTTTACGGAAATGATCCGCAGCTTATAAACAGTCCGACAAGACGCGACCAAAGCATACTGACTATTGAAGCTGTTATTGCCATATGCGGACTGACGCTCATACAGGGTAACTTTTTGCAGGGGCTTTTAATATACCTCGGCGCAACGGATGCAGTGCTTTCCTTCATATCCATTGTGGGTGTTGTGGCAGGTGCATCGGCAATATTCGGTGGTTACATTTTTGAGGGAAGACAGCGAAGAAAGGGTATAATCGTTGCAATGATACTCATGGCAAGGCTTACTTGTTCTCTTGTGGTTTTCATGCCGCTTTTATTCCCGAAAAACTCGCCCTACGTTATACCGACGATCGTTGGTGTCGTAGCTTTTTGTTACGTTGTGACGGCTCTTGCAGATACGGGGTACAATTCCATTCTTGTGGGACTTATTCCCATTGACAGCCGCGGAAGGGTTTTTGCGGTGAGAAACAAGGTAATGCAGATAGTCGTACCTGTTATATCGCTGACTGCGGCGGCGTATCTCGACAGATTCGGAGGTAGCTATACGGGCTTTATCGTTATATACTCCATCGGCGGTATTCTGATAATATGTGAGGCGATAATGCTTTCAAGGGTAAATGAGCCGATATATCCGCCCTCGAAAAAATTCAGCTTCAAAGTTCTTCCAAAGCTTTTGAAGGGGAATATTCCTTTTTGTGTGTTCACGGCAGAAATGTTCCTTATGTATGTTTTCATCTATATCAGCGCATCATTTAATACGATGTATCTGATGAAATACAACAATTTTTCCTACACACTCATAACGGCAACGAGTGTTTGCTCAACGCTTGTAATGGCGTTTTTATATAGCAAATGGGGCAGGCTTTCTGATCGTGTAGGCGGCGGAAAAGTGCTTTTTATCTCGATACTTTTGAGAGTGGCGGAAGCGCTTTCGTGGGTGCTTATACCGCCTGTGGCTCTCAAATTTCTGTTTTTTGTGCCGTATGCACTTGCGGCGGCGGCAGGCTCGTCCATGACCATATCGTTGTTTTCGCGAAAGTTTGAGATAATACCTGAAGAGAATATGACGGTATTTATCGGAATACAGGGCGCTGTCTTCGGCGGCGCGACGGCGCTTGGCTCATTTTTAGGTACGCAGATTAAGCAGCTTATCGAAAACAGCGGGAATGAGGTGCTTTTATCGGGAATGTGGCAATTCCGCTTCGTTTACCTGACAGGTGCAGTTATGATGATAGGTCTTTCGGCGTTTTTGTTGATGAAAAACAAAGGTCCTAAAGTTTAAAAAGAAATGAGATTTGTTTTATGAAAATATTGCATATTATAGGCGGCGGCGATGTTGGCGGCGCAAAGACTCACGTATTATCGCTTTTATCAAGACTTAAGGAAAAAGCAGAAATAACGCTCATATGTCTGCGCCACGGTGATTTTGCAGAGGATGCAAAGAAGCTTGGTATAAATACAAGGGTGATTGCCGATAAAAATGTTTTGACCGTTGCGAAAAAGGTTGCGGAGATGGTGCGCGCAGAGGGATATGAGATAGTTCATTCTCACGGCGCAAAGGCAAATCTTACTGCGGCTTTTGTCAAGCGCAAGGTAAAGGTCAAGCTCGTTTCAACGATACACAGCGATTACCGACTTGACTATATGGACAACCCATTAAAGCAGATAACCTTCGGACTTATGAATGCAGTTTCCCTTCGCTCCATCGACTACTATACTGTCGTATCAGATGCCATGGCAAATACGCTGATAAAGCGTAATTTTAATCCGCAAGCGATGTATACTGTATATAACGGCATTGATTACAGCGACGAAGCTGTGCAGTGCTCAAAGGAGCAGGCGGCTGAAAAATACGGCATTGAATATGAAAAGGACTGTGTATATATAGGAATTGCGGCGCGTCTTTGTGCGATAAAGGATGTAAAGACGCTACTTAACGCGGCGGCGACGGCGGTAAAAAAGAACGATAAGCTCAGATTTATCATCGGCGGCGACGGCGAGGAGCGAAAGAGCCTTGAAAAGCTTGCAAAGACGTTAGAGCTTGACAAATATGTGAGCTTTATCGGCTGGGTAAGCGATATGTCGAGCTTTTTCAGCCTTATTGACGTCCACGTAATGACATCGCTCAGTGAGGGCTTTCCGTATGCGCTTTTGGAGGGCGCGGCGGCAAAAAAGGCGACGGTATCGACGGCTGTAGGAGGTATTCCCGCACTCATTGACAGCGGTGTCAACGGATTTTTATTCATGCCGGGTGAGAATGCGGCGCTTGCGGAAAAGCTTGTGTTTTTCGCTGAAAATCCCGAAAAAACAAAGCTTTTCGGCGAAAGACTTTATGAAAAAGCGAGAAAATGCTTCAATATGGAGAAAATGTGCGAAAGCCAGCTTTCGCTGTATGAAAAAATACTTGCAAACGCCGCAATGGGAAAACCGCAGCGTGTTTGTATTTGCGGCTCATACGGTATAGGTAACAGCGGTGACGAAGCGATTTTATCTGCGATAATTGAGGATATACGAAGCGTTACGCCAAACGCCGATATTACGGTAATGTCGCGCAGACCGAAAATAACAAAGGCTGTGCAAAGAGTATACGCCATACACAGCTTTGATATACCGCGCGTATTTTTCAGGCTTTTGCGCTCTGATGTTTTTGTAAACGGCGGCGGAAATCTTATTCAGGATATAACGAGTACGCGTTCCATCATCTTTTATCTTTTCACCATTCGACTTGCAAAGCTTTGCGGTGCAAATGTAATCATGTACGGTTGCGGTATCGGTCCTATAACAAAAACACGCAACAGAAAGCTTGCGGCAAAGGTGCTCAATAAGAGCGTTTGCGGTATAGCGTTGCGTGAGGAAAGAGCATTTCAGGAGCTTTCTGCACTTGGCGTAACGAAGCCTGAAATATCTGTAGGTGCTGACCCTGCGGTCAATCTTCATCCCGCCGATGAGCAGGCTGTGGATGCGGTGCTTATCCGCGCAGGCTTGCCTGAACAAAAACTGCTCGGCATATCCGTAAGAGATTGGAAAAATGCCGAGGAAACGGCGAAAAGCGTGGCTTTTGCGGCGGATCATGCTTGTGAAAAATACGGCTTTGTTCCCGTTTTTATACCTATGCATACGGATGATGTGCGCGTATCGGAGAGCATAGCGAGAATGATGAAAAACAGGGCGTACGTTATTTCCGAAAAATGCAGTGTTGACGTTACTATAGGCATAATCGGGAAAATGGACTATATACTCGGTATGCGCCTTCACTCCCTTATTTTTGCATCATCACGGCAGGTGCCTGCTGTGGGCATAGCCTATGATGTCAAGGCGCTTGGCTTTATGCGTTCCATAAAAAGTGAGCTTTGCATTCCCGTTGAGCAGATAAACGGAGAAAAGCTTTGTCAAATGCTTGATACGCTTTTTGCAACGCGGAAAAAATGCGATGAAACGGCAAAGGAAACTGTGGCGGCTTTGCAACAGGCGGCACATATGAATCTTAATATATATGAGAAAAATATTCGCAAATAAAGGAAACTGATATGAAAAGCATTATATGTATATCGACCACTCCGTGGAAGGCGCATTTTACAAGCAAACAGCAGGTAATGTCACGGCTTACGGACTGTAAAATTGCGTATATTGATCCACCTGTAACGATGATCGCAAGATTTAAGGACAAATCGCTGAAAGACTATGGGAAACAATCGAAAAAGGAGCAGATAAACGATAATTTTACCGTTTATCGCCTGCCGCTGTTTTTCCCTTTTTACAACAAGTACAGATGGATAAATAAGCTTAATCAAATGTTGTTTGTAAAACCGCTTATCGCAAAGATAAAAAAGGAGCAGGGCTTTGAAGATGCTGTGCTTTGGACTTATACGCCGACGGCGGCTGACGTGATAGACAAAACCGAAAAAAGTAAGCTGGTCTATCATTGCGTTGACAGACATTCCGCTTATAAGGGTATGATTTCTGCCGAGGTGGTGGACGGTGAGGAGAAGGAGCTTTGTGAAAAAGCTGACGTGGTTTTCACTACGGCTACAGGGCTTTACGAAACGCTTGCACCCTACAATCCGAACACTTATTATACACCAAACGGCGTTGATTTTAACCTTTTTAACAGCGCGTATACACAGCCGCTGGAGTGTCCCGAGGAGATTGAACAGCTTGCCCATCCCATATTTGGCTTTGTGGGATATTTGCAGGAGTGGGTGGATTACGAGATATTGGACAAGCTTGCCAAGGAGCGTCCCGACGGAACCGTTCTTTTGATAGGGCCGATAGCGGATAAAGCGAACGTGGATAAGCTGCTTGAAAATCCGAATGTGGTAGCCATCGGTGCAAAGCCGCAAAAGGAGCTTCCTGCGTACATACGTCAATTTGACGTGTGCCTTAACGTGTTCAGAAAAAGCAAGCTTTCAAAGGACGTAAGTCCGCTGAAATTTTACGAGTACATGGCAACGGGCAAACCAATAGTTTCAACGGAGCAGCCTGCACAGGTGACGGAATATGCGGACGTTATATATATCGCTTCCGACGGCGAGCAGTTTGTCAAGTGCTGTAATACGGCTGTTTTGGAAGTAAACGAGCAGAGAAAGCAAAAACAGCTTGAATATGCGGAGAGGGCATCATGGGATAAACGCGTTGAAAATATGCGCAATATTTTGAAAAAGCACGGTGTATAAAAATGATAGAATTTAGATATGACGTACAGCTTCTTATCGAGGGAAAAGGACTTGATGAGGATGCAATATACGATTATTTTGTGGCAAATTTCAAAGGTGACAGCCTTTTGGCTGTAGGTGATGATGATTTGATAAAGGTACATTATCATACAAATGAGCCGTGGTTGGTGCTTGAATACTGTGCAAGTATTGGTGAGATATACGATATAATCGTTGAGGATATGGACAGACAGTCCCGCGGACTTAAAGGATGAAGCTATGATAAATATACGATTTGCCGAAAAAAACGATACGGCGCTGATACTTGAATTTATAAAACAGCTTGCAGATTATGAGCATATGCTTGACCAGGTCGTTGCCGATGAAGCTCTTTTGAATGAATGGATATTTGAAAAGGGTAAGGCACAGGTGCTCATAGCGGAATGGGAAGGAACACCCTGCGGATTTGCGCTGTTTTTCAATAATTTTTCCACGTTTTTGGGGCGTGCGGGAATTTATCTTGAGGACCTTTTCGTACAGCCTGAATTCAGAGGCAGAGGAATCGGCAAGGCGCTTCTCGCAAGGCTTGCCGCGATAGCCGTTGAAATGGGCTGTGGCAGACTTGAATGGGCGTGCCTTGATTGGAATGAGCCGTCCATAAAGTTTTATCGCTCGCTGGGCGCTCAGCCTATGGATATTTGGACAACGTACAGGCTTACGGGGGATACGCTGAAAGCAATGGCGGAAAAAGATATTTGAATAATAAGAAGGCAGAGAAATTGACATTCTCTGCCTTCTTTGCTTGCAAGCGTTATGATATGATCGTCTTGAGAGCGCATGCGATCATTTTTCTTTTTTTACGTCGAATCTTATGATGCCGATAAATATGGAGATAAGGCTGAGCACCTCGCAAATGATTGCACCGACAGCGAAATTTGCAATGTTATAGGCGAGCCATGAGGGCGAGCTGATAAGACCGAAACGGCGGATGGCTCTTGCGTTTTCAAGGCGAAGCCCGATGTTAGTGGCTGTCATGCCCACGACGGGCAAAAGCTCGATTACAGCGTTGAAAAGCGTAAAATCCTTGCCGAAGACGGTGAAGGTGAGGATATACGACGTGATGTAAAAGAGAATGAAGCTAAGGAGCCACGCGATATGGTCGGTGTGAAATTTTTTCTTGTTCATATAGACAAAGGCGCGGAAAACGGCAATGACGTTCATGATGCCGCCGACTATAGCGCCGAGCATAAAAAAGTTTACGGCGAAAAGCGACGCGCCGAAAAACTGAAAAAACACAGCTTTTTTATATGTTTTTTGTTGAAAGGAAAGAATATTGAAGGCCATTGCCAATATGCCAATGGCTTGGGCTGTTATTTCAAAAGGGTTCACAATATCACCGCCGTTCAGAGTCAGCTGTTACTTGCAAAAGATATCCACATAATGCTCGATGGCATCTTTGATAATACAGACTGCTGTTTCGCGCCCACTGACCTCGTTGACGGCAGTAGCCTTGTTCTCCAAATTTTTATATACTGTGAAAAAGTGCCGCATTTCATCGAAAATGTGGGCAGGAAGCTGGTCAATATCGGTATACAGATTGTAATTGGGATCATTGAAGGGAATTGCAATTATTTTTTCGTCGTTGCGTCCGTTGTCTATCATGGATATAACGCCGATGGGATACGCACGAACTAAAGTCAGCGGCTCAAGAGGCTCTGCGCAAAGAAGCAGAACGTCAAGAGGGTCTTCGTCATCGCCGTATGTACGGGGAATGAAGCCGTAGTTTGCGGGATAATGGGTAGAGGTGTAAAGAACACGGTCAAGGATAATAAGTCCCGTTTCCTTGTCAAGCTCATATTTTTTTCGGCTTCCCTTGGATATTTCCACGACGCAAATAAAATCGGTCGGAGTTATCCTTTTCGGGGAAATGTCGTGCCAGATATTACTCATATTTTTTGTCCTTTCGGAGGATTATATATTCCATTATATAACAAAAGCGCCTGCGTGTCAAGTAACATTAAAATATAATAAAAAGCAAGTGCTATGACTTGCTTTTATCCCGATTGCCGCGATTTATTCGAAATCTTGTGATGTATTTTGTGATTCCGCTTTTATCTAAGCGGCAGATAAATTAGCTGAATAGAAACCATTGTCGTTTCTCAATTCACCATCGGAAAAATCAATTGTATTGGGAAAAAGCTTTAAAGATTTTTCAATTAAAGTTTTCATCCACAACCTCATGCTTATATCATGTTATTCTGGCTGCAACAAGAAAAGGTACAGATTGGCACTATTGCTTTTTAAATATTCCTTTGAGTTTATCAAGCCATGTTTTTTTGGGTGGCTGAGGCTCAACCGCCATAAATCCTAAAGCATCGAGGACGGGAGTTTCGTAATCAAGATAATCATGAAAAGCTTTATCAAAGAGCTCTTTCGAAATGATACCTTCCTCGGCAATGGAGTAGAAATCACTTATGTAAAACATATCGCCCCATATATCAAAATTGAGGAGGTGAGGACTTCCATGCGTCGGAATGAAGTTCGACATTAAAATGCAGACCTGCTCCATTGACAGCTTTTGAGAGTGATACTGCTCCTTTAAATATTCTCTCAGCAAGCGGCAAACAGTTTTTTCATCAAAAGTCTGCTCTGAGCAATAATTATGTAAAAGTGAAATGGTTTGACTGATATTTGAGTTGCACAAGGCTAAGTCAATTGTAATATCACTCAAAGGATCTTCTGCTTCCAAGCATGAGGTAAGCCATTCGTCATATCCGTCCGATATTCCATTGATTAATAAAATTTTAAAATAATATGCTTGTTCGCGATTCATCACATCACTCCTTTATATAATTATATCATTAAGCAAACGCTCGGTCAAGAAAAAATTGGTTATCGGAACATACACTGATAGCGATTTTGGTGAATGGCGGATCAAGCATCTTTACCGTTACTTTAAAAATCCGAGTAGATGAGTGAAAAGTGAAGAGGGAATAGTGAAAAAATAAAAATCCTCGCAACTTTCGTTACGAGGATTTTTGGTGGGAGGTGGTGGATTCGGACCACCGAAGCTGAAAAGCAACAGATTTACAGTCTGCCCCCTTTGGCCACTCGGGAAACCTCCCTGGAGCTGGTGATCGGAATCGAACCAACAACCTGCTGATTACAAATCAGCTGCTCTACCGTTGAGCCACACCAGCACTTTTTTCGCCGTCGCGCTGACGACGTTTGTTATAATACCACAAAACCATACCGTTTGTCAAGCCTTTTTTTAAAAAATTTTAAAAAAATTTTTGTTATGGCGTGGGCTGGTATTGTTTTTTCCATTCATTAGGAGAAAGTCCGTATCTTTCCTTAAATGCGCGACTGAAGGTTTTAAGATCCTTATAGCCGCAAGCAAGAGACACGGCGGTGATGCTTGTATTGGAAAGGATGAGTTTAACGGCGGTTTTAAACCGCTGATTCATTATATACTGATGAGGCGTTACACCCATATGTTGATTGAAAAGGCGAATAAAATACTGACGGTTGTATCCCGCAAGCTTTGCCAGATATTCAACGCGGATATCGTTTTCCAAGTTATTATCTATATATTCAAGCACCTTTGCAAAGGATGCGCCGACAGTTTCTATGATATGATTTTGTCTGCCGTATATGCAAAAAAGCTCGGCGGTACAATTTAACATATCTTGATTTTCGTTGGCGATGGATAATTCAAAAAGTTCAACGCAGTGCTTGAGAACCTTGTTTTCGGAAATATCGAAGCAAAAAAGGTTTGGAACGCAGGAGGAAGGCGGTCTGATATGTACAAAAAGGCAACGAAGGGGAGCTTTTGAATCGTAATCAATTGAATAAGGGAAGGTAGTAGGAAAAACGTACAGTTTTCCTTCCTGCAGTGCGACTGTACTTTCACCGTCGGAGTAAATGGCGGAGCCGCTGTATACATAATAAATTCTTGTATAACCGGGAGCTTTGTCTTCTTTTACAAACCAATTTGGCATAGTTGTGCCTATTCCGTACTCGAATACCATAAAACCGCGCCTTTCGTTTTTTTTATATTATAGCACAAAAAAAATCAACATGTCAACTTTTGCGAATAAAAAAATAATTTTTACAGTTGAAATTGTGAAAAAAAGCGTATATAATACAAATACAAACAGAAAGGAGCTTTGCTATGGACGCACGAAACAGAAAAATAGCAAAAGCAGGTATTGAATTTACTAAAACATATATTGAAAACCGTGACAAGCATATTGCCGTGCGCGAGGCGGAATGTCTTGGTAAGCAATGGCCCGTACTGCTTGACGATATAAAAGAAGGCGATATTTTTGCGGGAAGATTTGATATGCACGGCTACGTTGTGCGTAGCTCTCCTCAAGGCTTTGACTTCGGCAGCCCCACGGCTGACATGGAAAGCTTTGACGATTACAAATTCCAGCAAAGCGGCTACTGTATAAATCCCTTTTTGCTTCGCACCATTCGCGACAGCGACGAGGAGCTTAAGGATGATATGCAATGGCTTTTGGATTTTTGGCGCGGTGAATGTACCTTTGATCGCACGAGAAAGCTGATAGACGAATATGAAAACGCAAGCTATATTGAGCCGCGCGGAAAATGGGGCGACGGCAAAGGTTACGTTGTGCGCGGTCAATGCATACGTATTGGTGGTATTATGCTGGATTATCGCAAGCTTGTGCGAAACGGTCTTGACGGCTTGCGTGATATGATACGCGCGGAAATGGGAAAGGGCAAGGATGACGAGTTTTATGCAGGTATGATCTCTGCCCTTGATACGCTGACGGATGTTTGCTTTTACTACCGCGATATGGCAATTGAAAAAGCAAAGACCACCGATAATGACGTGTGGCGCGGTGACCTTTATGATATGGCAAAAATACTTGAAAAAATTGCTCATGAAAAGCCTGAAACAATGAAGGAGGCTATTCAGCTTGTATGGATATACAACGTGGTGTCCAGCGTTGGAAGCTTTACGAGAATGGACACATACCTCAGCGAATTTTACTGCAATGACATCGACAGCGGAAGACTTACGGAGGAGGAAGCCATACGCATACTGACTTCCCTTTGGAATCTTATTGATGAAACTATAATCAGCTCCGACGGTCGTATTTTCATCGGCGGTATGGGCAGAGAAAACGAGGAGCAATGCGATAGATTTGCGCTGGCGGCAATAGAAACGACACGTAGATATAAGCGCATACTGCCGACGCTTACACTTCGCTTTTATGAGGGACAAAATCCGCTTCTTATGGAAAAGGCTCTCGACTGCATAGGCGAGGGATGCTTGTATCCGCTTTTATATAATGACGATATGTATGTAAAGGGCTTGTCAAAGCTGCTTGACATTCCTTTTGAGGATGCCATACATTATTTGCCACTTGGCTGCGGAGAAATGAATCTGTCGAAGGTTGCTATTGCTTCTCCGAATACGGCGTTTATTTTGCCGAAGCTGTTGGAGGCGTTGTTGCACGAGGGTTGCGACGCGAAGACGGGCGCGCAGATAGCGCCGAGCATGGGCAAGCTTTCCGATTTTGACACGTTTGAAAGTCTTTATAACGCCTATAAAAAGGCCTATTCCTTCCTTATACGCGTTGCCGCAGACGTACATGTAAAGGAATATGAAGCGGAACGGACACAGTGTGCTTTTTTGTACCCGTCAATATTGCTTGACGATTGCATAGAAAAGGGTAAAAGCCTTGTAAACGGTGGATTGCGCTATATGGGCGGCTGTACGGAGGGCTTCGGATTGACAAATACTGCGGACAGCTTTTATGCAATCAAAAAGCTTGTATATGAGGATAAAAAGCTGACGCTTGAGCAGCTTGTGCATATTCTCGATGCAAATTATGAAGGCTACGAAGCTGAGCTTGCTATGATGCGGTCACTTCCTAAGTACGGAAACGACTGCAAGGAGGTTGACGAGATAGTAGCTGACCTTTCCGATTTTACGAATAAGGAAGCAAACAGAGCGGGCAAGGAAGCAGGACTTGACTTTTTCTTCATAAGTAGCGTAAACCCTGGCGGTATTGAGCACGGTCCCGTATGCGGTGCAACGCCTGACGGCAGAAAAAATGCAACGGCGTTTGCCGTCGGAAATTCTCCCACGGCAGGCAACGATAAGCAGGGTCTTACGGCGCTTTTTAGCTCCGTTGCGAAGGTGAGCTCGGAAAACGGCGGTAATATTACGAATCTTAAGCTGTCGTCGGAGTTTTTCAAGGAGCACAGAGATCTTCTTGAAAAAATTCTTGAGACGTTCTGGAAAAAGGGCGGAGCACAGCTTAACATAACTGTTGTAAATAAAGGTGACCTTGAAAAAGCTATGGTTGAGCCTGGAAAGTATTCTCACATTATCGTGCGTGTCGGCGGTTGGTCGGCAAGATTTATAGACTTGCCCGATATGCACAAAAAAGAAGTGCTTGAAAGAATGATATACTGATAAAAAATGCGCTGTGTCCTTTAGGATACAGCGCATTTTTTGTTTTACTGAATTGGCTCGAAATCTGACGCGCCGTGCTTGCAAAGCGGGCAGATGAAATCATCGGGCAGCTCATCGCCTTCATGGACATATCCGCATATTTTGCAGACGTAGCCTTTTTTACCTTCTGTCTGCGGCTTCGGTTTTACGTCGCTGTGATAATATGAATATGTCATTGTCGGTCTGTCGGAGATAACGCGAGCCTCCGTTACGGAGCAGATAAACATTCCGTGTGTATCAAGGTCGATATACTGTTCGACCTTCAGGGACATGAAGGAGTTGATATGCTTCGGTAAAAACACAAGACCGTTATCGGAGCGAAGAGGAGTGCAATCCTTGAATTTATCCACGTTGCGTCCGCTTTGGAAGCCGAATTTTTCAAATACGGCAAAGGGTGCATCGATCGACAGGCAGTTGATGTTCATTATTCCCGTTTGCTTGATAACGTGGTGAGAATAATTTTCCTTGTTTATGGTAACAGCCAATCTGTTCGGTGTATTTGTGACCTGTGTAACGGTATTGACGATAAGTCCGTTATCCTTTTTGCCGTCGTTGCACGTTACGACGTACAAGCCGTAGCCGATGTTGAAAAGAGCTGTAAGGTCGTTTTTATTTGCTGTGGAATCTTGTTTGGCAAGATAATCCTTGCAAAGCTCATCAGCCAGCGAGTTAAGCTGAGTGGAGCTGTCCTCGTTGAGAGAAGACATGATCCTTACGGTGGTTTCTATATATTTGATATTCTTGCACTTTTCAAGCTTATCCTTCATTATCTTCGCCGCAAGAGGAGCCCAGCTTCCGTTTTCAATGAGAGCAACGGTTCTGTTTTGGAAATTACGCTCCGTCAAATGGTCGATAAATTCGCGCATGAACGGGAAAATGTCGGCATTATACGTTGTTGTAGCCAAAACCAGCTTGCTGTATTTGAACGCATCAGCAGTCGCCTGCGCCATATCGCAGCGCGCAAGGTCGTGAACGATGACGTTGGGGCATCCGTTCGCCTTAAGCTTATCAGCGAGAGTGAGTACGGCTTTTTTCGTATTTCCGTAAACGGATGTATACGCAACAACGATGCCGTCGGACTCGGATTCATAGCTGGACCACGTATTGTAAAGATTGAGATAGTAGCCGAGATTTTCCGTGAGAATAGGGCCGTGAAGTGGGCAGATAATTGCGATATCAAGTGTCGCTGCTTTTTTAAGAAGGCTTTGTACCTGTGCGCCGTATTTGCCGACTATGCCGATATAGTAGCGGCGAGCTTCTTCTGCCCACGGCTCGTCTGCATCCATTGCGCCGAATTTACCGAAACCGTCCGCAGAAAACAGTACCTTATCGGTGCTGTCGTACGTTACGATGACCTCGGGCCAATGTACCATAGGTGCTGTTACAAAAGTGAGCTGATGCTTGCCGAGGGAAAGTGTGTCGCCTTCGCCGACAACAATGCGTCTGTCAGCAAAATCCGTACCGAAAAAGTTTTTCATCATCGCAAAAGCTTTTGCAGAGGATACGATAATCGTATCGGTATATGTTTTTGCGAAATTCAGTATATTTGCCGAGTGATCGGGTTCCATATGCTGAACGATAAGATAGTCGGGCTGTTTGCCGCCGAGCACATTCTGTATATTGTCGAGCCATTCATGGGTAAAACGAGCGTCAACAGTGTCCATAACGGCTGTTTTTTCATCCAATATGATGTATGAGTTATAGGACATACCGTTCGGTACGACGTACTGACCTTCAAAAAGATCGATGGCATAGTCGTTTACGCCGATATATTTAATATCGTTTGTTATTTGCATTTTAATATATCCTTCCCAAAAAGTATATTTATATTATTTACCGCTTATTGCTTAATAAACACCTTGTCATTTTCAACGGTTATCTTTTCCTCAGACAGCAAAGCTAAAGCTCGGGGCAAAATATCCCATTCTGCCTGCTCCATAACTCGTTTTTGAAGGACCTGCGGAGTGTCGCCGTCGAGTACCTGAACGGCGCGCTGAATAATTATCGGACCGCCGTCAGCTACCTCATTTACAAAATGTACCGTTGCGCCCGTCAGCTTTACGCCGCGCATAAGCGCCGCTTCATGCACGCGAAGCCCGTAAAAGCCGTCGCCGCAAAAGGACGGGATAAGAGAAGGGTGCACGTTTAAAATGCGGTTTTCATATCTTTGGATAAAGCTTTCGTCAAGTATGGACATAAAGCCTGCCAAAACGATAATATCAATACCATATCCCTCAAGAGTTTCGATAAGCGCCTTTGCGTAATCGGCTTTACTGGCGTATGCTTTGGGAGAAACGACGACGGAGGCTATGCCGTTGTCCTTTGCTCTTGTAAGAGCATACGCGCTGTCATTGGAGGAGAGCACGAGAGAAAGCTCGCAAAAAGGAAGCTTGCCTGCATTTTTCGCGTCAATTATCGCTTGCAGATTAGTGCCACCGCCTGAAACGAAAACAGCTACTTTTTTTATTTCCATAAAAGTCCTCGTTTACTTAATGATAATATCGTCGCCTGCAACGGTTTCACCGATAACGTAAGCCTTTTCGCCGCATTCGTTGAGTATAGCGAGAGCCTTGTCTGCGTTTTCCTTCGGTAAAACGATGCACATACCGATACCCATGTTGAAGGTGTTGAACATATCTCGCTCAGGAATGTTGCCGACCTTCTGCAAAAGAGAGAAGATGGGAAGGATATTGAGAGCGGATTTATCGATCTTCGCCGTAATTCCGTCGGGAAGAGCTCTGGGAATGTTTTCATAAAAGCCGCCGCCCGTGATGTGGGAGATACCGCCGACGTTTACCTGCTTGAGCATTTCGAGCACGGGCTTTACGTAAATTCTGGTGGGGGTGAGAAGCGTTTCGCCGATACCTGCGCCAAGCTCGTCGCTGTAAGCGGAAAGATCACTTGAGCCGATGTTGAAAACCTTTCTTACGAGAGAAAAGCCGTTGGAATGTACGCCTGACGAGGGCAGACCGATGATAACATCGCCTGCTTTTACCGTCTTGTTGTCAACTATTTTTGACTTGTCAACGATGCCGACGGTAAAGCCTGCAAGGTCGTATTCGTCTTCGGGATAAAATCCCGGCATTTCAGCCGTTTCACCGCCGATAAGTGCGCAGTTTGCGGCGACGCATCCGTCGGCAACGCCTTTAACGATAGCGGCTATCTTTTCGGGAAAGTTTTTGCCGGTTGCGATATAGTCAAGGAAGAAAAGCGGCTTTGCGCCTGCGCAAATAACGTCGTTTACGCACATGGCAACGCAGTCCTGACCGACTGTATCATGCTTGTCAAGCAGGAAAGCAAGCTTAAGCTTTGTTCCTACACCGTCCGTACCTGAAACGAGCACGGGGTTTTCATAAGATTTGATGTCGCCAAGCTCGAACAGACCGCCGAAGCCGCCTATGCCCGAAACAACACCGGGGATGTTTGTACGCTTGATGTGACTTTTCATAAGCTCAACGGCTCTGTAACCTGCGGTTACGTCAACGCCTGCCGCTTTGTAGCTTTCAGAATGGCTCTTTTCCATATTTATCGTTCCTTTCAGATCATTTCCTTTAATTTTTCATCGATAGTATTATTTTTCGCTTCTATTTCAGCGACCATGTTTGCTTTGTGTGACGCCAGCTTTTCAGCCAAGGTCTCGTCGTATACAGCCATTATCTGTGCGGCGAGAATAGCGGCGTTGTCTGCGCCGTCAACCGCAACCGTGGCAACGGGTATGCCCTTGGGCATTTGCACCGTTGAGAGGAGAGAATCAAGTCCGCCCATCATGGATGTTTTTATGGGAACACCGATAACGGGAAGCGTTGTCATTGATGCGATAACGCCTGCCAAATGAGCCGCTTTTCCTGCGGCGGCGATGATAACGCCATAACCATTTTTGCGAGCGTTTTTAGCGAAATCCTCCGCGGCTTGGGGTGTTCTGTGGGCTGAAATGACCTTGACATCGTATTCGATACCGAACTTGCCGAGCATCTTTGCGCAATCCTTCATTACGGGAAGATCGCTGTCGCTGCCCATGATAATAGCAACTTTATACATTATATCAATACCTTTCTGTATATCTTTGTATTATTATTCAGTATAAATTATACCATACAATATGTGTATATGTCAATTAAAAAAGTTTTAAAAAATATATTTTAAGCAAAAAAGATCCGCAGAAGGCTTTTCTGCGGATCGTGTATCAGCTTATGTAATTATGCTTCGCGCTTTTTCATGGAAACGAGAAGAACGCCTGCAGCTGCGATTGCGAGAGCTACGAATGCGATCGTAGCAAAGTCACCGCTGTTGGGGTTGTCAACAACAGGAGCCTTTGTCGGTTCGGGAGCCTTTGTGGGTGCTGTTGTCGGTGTAGCTGTGGGAGCGGCTGTCGGTTCAGGTGTAGGCTCTGCAGTCGGTTCGGGTGTGGGTTCAGCTGTCGGTTCAGGTGTGGGTTCAGCTGTCGGTTCGGGTGTGGGCTCTGCGGGAGCTTCTGTTGCGCCTTCAACGCCGTACTCGAAAACAACGCCTTCCTTAGCCATTGTAACTACCCATTCTTCCTTGTTAAGACCCTTGGAGAAATCAGCTTCGTAAATAACTGTTCCGTCGGGCCCCTTGAAGGTAAGCTCTGCGATAGCGATAGTACCTAAAGCTTTGTAGAAGCCAAGGCTGATAAGAACCTTATCTGTCGGCTCGTCAGCTGTATATTCGTAGGACATTTCAGTCCATCTCTGTGTACCGCTTCCAACAACGGCGAAGTCTTTCCAAGTGCCGAGACCGTCGAAGTTGTCGGGATTGTAGCTCTTGTAGGAATAGCAGGAAACGAAAGCGTGTCCGCCGAAGGGCATGACCTTCTGTGCCTGATATACTACTGTAACGGTGTAAAGCTGACCGGGAGTGATGAGAGAGCCATCAATGAAATGAGAGATCTGTGCCTGCTCGATGGTTCTGTCTGTGTTCTTTACATAGAGGTAGTTTGTGTAGTCCGCAGCGGATGCTGTCATGCTTAAAGCAGAAACGAGAAGCATTACTGCAAGGACAAGGCTGAGTACTTTTTTCATTTGTCATTCTCCTTTAAAATTTAATTTTTAGCCTGATTATATTATAAAGGAGTTTTTCCGCGTTTTCAATAAAATTTTTTCGTCACGCTTGTCTATTTGTTTGTCAAAAGATGCTTTTTGGCTAAAATTCCTCAATCCTTGCGTTTTTTCGAGAACATCCAGCGCATTGCATCGCCGAATTCCGCATCGCCTGTAGGTGCGGATGTAAAATCATGTATTCTGCCTTCAAATTCCTTGTAGACAAAATCTGCGCCAAGCTCACGAAGCTTTTCTGCCATTTTGCGTGAGTTTTCCACGGGAATCGTCGGGTCGTCTGCGCCGTGCATCAAATACATCGGAATGTGTGCAATAGCGTGCGCCGTGTGGGGGTCGCTTACGGCACAGCCGATTATAGCGCCTGCGAAAGCGTCGCTGTGGCGGTAGAGCATCTCGTATGAGCCTGCACCGCCCATGGAAGCACCGCTGACGTATCGGCGGCACTTGTCAACGCTGTATTTTTCGGAAAGATGCTCTACAAGCTCAAATACGACCTTCGTCATGTGGTATTCATCGGTCGTATCAAGGTGCAAAACCTTCAGCGTTTTGTCTACCTCGTCAAAACGCTGATTACTCCATAAATACTCCGGTGGGCATTGCGGTATGGCAAAAATGAACGGCTCGTAATGCTGATAAGCAAACATCATTTGCGTCTGCTTGCAATCGTGATAAAGCTGGAAGCTGTTATCCGTGCCGCGAATGCCGCCGCCATGCAGGTGTATTTGCAGAGGATATTTGTTTTCGGGCGAGTAGGTGGGCGGAACGTATAAACGGTAGGGAAGGCGAGTGCCGTCGGAGGATATAAATTCGCAGGGCTCTAAAGCCTCGAGCCAATATTTTCTCGCCTCGTCAATTTCTTCGTTAAGTTTAAAAAGCTTTACCATGATATTTTCCTCGCTTCATATTAAATATGTTTATATTATATAACATACCATGTGATGTGTAAAGGGACAAATCTCATACACAAGCACAAAACTCACATTTTTTACGGTGATGAAGGTGAAATATGATCTTCGTCAGCGGATTTGCTTTTTTGGACAGTCGAGGATGCCTGTATCTACAAATACGGCAAGGTTTACGGCTGTTTTGTCAGCAAAAATCGCTGTTGCGAAGCGAAAATTTTCATCCGCTGTTTTTTGCGGCGTTGTAACGGGTGAAAAGGGATTGAAATGCAAAAACAAGCCTTTTGGCAAAAAAAATTTTAAAAAAATCGGGAAAAAGCCTAAAATTAGAGTAGAATTGTGCTTGTGTATGAGATTTGTCCATTTACAAAAAATGAAATTTGCTTTATAATGAAAAACGTAACGGGCGAAAAGCCTGAAAAAACCTAAGAAAGGGTATGAGAAAATGAAAAAACTCAGATCAATTTTGGCACTCATTCTTGCGTTTGTAATGGCATTTACTTTCATTGCATGCGGAAACAATCAGTCCGGCGACGATGATGCAACACCCACACCGTCAGCAGAACCTACAGGAACAGATGAAATAGACTATTCCGAAGGTGGCAAGTATCTTAACCTTCCCGGTGCAACAGGCGGCATGGAATACAGACTTCCGAAGTTTGAATTTACATCCAAAGAAGTCGTTGTTATGGCAAACAGCGAAATAATTCGTGAGGACTTCGACACATTTGATCCTTTCTATGATGCATATGAGCTCCAGTATAAGACGACTATCGCTTCTGCAACAGATTGCATCACAAAGTTTATTGCTCTTTATATGGCAGATGATTCACCCGACGTATGTTTGTTTAACTACGAAACAAACCTTGTAAACAAGGGCTATCTTTCTAACTGGCTCGATTACATTGATACAGAGCTCGACCTTTGGGCTGATATCCGCACCTCCATCGAGGAGTCCCTTTTCAAAGGCGGACTTTACGGTATGGCAGTCTCTCCCAGCCGCGGCAGTTACATGATCTTCTACAATAAGGAAATATTTGAAGAGCTCGGCGTTAAGACTCCCGACGAATACCTTGAAGAAGGCAACTGGAATTGGGATACGTTCACAGAGCTCGTACCGCAGCTTACTGTTGACAGCGACGCTGACGGTATCCCCGAAATATACGGTCTTTCCGTTGATAACCCCGAATTCCTTGCTTTCACAACAGGTGAAGAATTTGTTATCGTTGACGGAGACAACGTAATCAACAATATGCGCAGCGAAAACGTCGCAAGAGGTATCAATAAGTTCGTTGATATCGTCAATATGGACGGCGTTTCCTATGCAGGAGACAACCGTACACCCTTCGGTCAGGGCTCCATCGCTATGATGCAGGCACCTGTTTGGTACAGAATCAGCTGCCATGACCTTATTAAGAGAGATGCTCTCGGTCTCGTTCCCACTCCCCGTGATCCTCAGGCTGACAAGTATTACATAGAAGAAACCTTTGGCGGTATGTCTCTTCCCTCCAATGCAAAGAATCCTTGGGGCGCTGCTGCATACGTAACAAGCCAGAAGTTCATGAAGATCGCAAATGCGAACGATCCTGAAAAGAGAGCGGAGCTTGAAGCTTTGACTATCGAGGAGCAGATCGAAAAGACAGGCTGGACAGTTGCTCTTGAAGATAAGCTCAACACCATCTATGCTGAAGAATATTATCCCGTACATGTATGGGCAAGCACATTCAGAATCTCCACATTACTTGGCGATATGTACTTCCGTCCTCTTACAGGTGAGCCTTGGGCTACTGTAGTTGAAGAAGTATATCCTGCATATCAGGCTATCATCGAGGAAGCTCTTGAAGCTAACTAAAAAGTAAAGATGGACCCGTGTGAATGATCACACGGGTTCTTTTTTGTATTGCGCCATTATTTTGTATCTTGCTTGCTGTCTCAAAGCAGCTTATATTCCATCGAAGCAAAAGTGCTTGCATAATTCCGCCTTAAAAAGTTTTTCGTCATTTTTCGAGTATATATAGTAATTTTACAGAAAAGCAACAAAATTTTATATTGACCGCGTATGCTTATTTTGGTATAATAAAAACACATATATTACATTATATAAATCGTTGGAGGTTTTGTAAATGAAAAAAATTTTAGCACTCCTGATTTCTGTCGCGCTTCTTTTTTCTATGGTAGTTGTTCCTGTTTCTGCCGAGGATGATGTAACGTACATATCCGAAAAGAAAAACGTGCTTTTTGCCGACGTTAACGAAAAGCTTGAGTTTTCGGATATTTTTGTGAAGGTGAAAAAATACGTTATCAATGCGGAGAATTTTACTTTTTCCTGTGCAGATGATGCTGTTACTGTTGATGCTGACGGCATAACGGCTTCCGAAAAAGGCACTTTTGCCATCGACATGTCGTCCGATGATTTATCTTTTACGGTGTATCTTTTTGTCAAGGAAGCATCTGAGGATCAGTTCGTTATTTATGAAGAAAACTTCGACGGTTATGCTGACGGCGATCTGCCCGAGGAGCTTGGATACACGCTCGTTTTCAACGAGGATCCCGAAACTGTTCAGATCGATGGCGGCAAGCTCATGCTTAACGGTCTCGGCGGTACGGCAGGCGTTATTCTTCCCCAATATCTCAATGTTTTTACCGATTATGATATAACTGTTGATTTCGGCATAGCTATGGCGAATGAAGGCACTCGCTGGGCTTCTCTTATGTACCGCTATCAGGGTATAGAAACTTATTATCAGATGGCTATCCGTCAAAATGCCACAGCCTCCAACGGTGTTGAATTTGCAAAGCGTGCAAACGGCTGGAACGTCGTTTCCACATACAGCTATGAAGAAAAGATGGATCCCGAAAAAATGTATGAGCTCAACATTTCCGTTATGCAGGCGTTTGTTATCCAGACCATTAACGGCGAGGAGAGTAATATTGCCACGAACCTTACGGAATACGTAAACGGTAATATCGGTATGCAGGCAAACGGAAGCCTTGCTTATTACGATAATATCCGCGTTGTTGTAAGCGATGCTATCGTTGACAGTCTTGACGACGTTGTATTCAGCCCTGTTGCCGAGGTCTATGAGCCTGAAAGCAATATCGTTCTTGCACCCACAACCATCAAGAATATCCGCAATATGGATGATATAAAAGCTCTCGAAAAGGATGAAACTCCCGCATCTGCGTTTTTCCGCGTTGACGCAGAGATGAACGTGCTGGATGAAAGCGGAGCTGTTATCTGCCCTATGGCAGGTATCGACGGCTTCGTTGGCTACGTTATCCCCATTTTCTGTGTAACAGATGAGGCGGCTTGCTACGCGGCAGTTGATTTTATCAACGAGCGCGGTCTTTTCGACTCCTTCATCGCAAGCACAGATCACGCTCTTTTGCAGCAGATGCGCCTTGAATATCAGGAGGTTGGCAGTATTTATATTGCACAGCCTGAGGGAGAAGGTGACCTTGACGAGGCGACGCTCCTTGACATCCGCGCAAAATCCAATACGGCTATGTCCAAGATAGTTTTCCTTGATGCAAAGTTTGCGACAAAGGACAACGTTGATTTCTTGCAGAAGCTTGCCACATCTGTCTGGTTCGTAACGGAAAATCCCACGGACGTTGAGGCTTATACTATTATCACATCCGGTGCAAACGGCATTATGACAAATGACGTTGAACAGCTTTTCCGTCTTTACAAGACGTTTGATGAGCGTACTTTCGTGAGAAAGAGCTTTATTATCGGTCACCGCGGAATGCCCTCCCGCGCTCCCGAAAACAGCATCGAAGGAACTATCCTCGCCGTTGAATCGGGTGCAACGCACGTTGAGTCCGATATATACATCACAACTGACGGCTACGTCGTTATAATGCACGACGGAAACACCTCGAGAACTGCTGACAGAAACTTACCGATCGAAGGCTCTACTCTGGAACAGCTTAAGGAGCTTAATCTTAAATCAAGCTTCAGCGAATATCAGAATCTCAAGATTCCCGAATTACGTGAATATCTCACAGCGCTCAAGGAAACAAACGGTATTGCCGTTATCGAAATAAAGAGCGGCAGAACTGCTGTTATAGATGCTACGGTTGAGCTTCTTCGCGAGCTTGAAATGGAGGATCAGGCTGTATTTATCTCCTTTAACTCAAATCAGCTCAAGTACCTTGCCATGACTTACCCTGAAATGTCAGGCGGTTTCCTTTGCACTGCTACAGGTGAGCAGACGGTCGGCTCCACGGTTTTGAGCCTCATTAAATCTCTTCGTCCCATGAACGCAACTCACAATACAAGCTACGGCGGTCTCGGTCCCAACCTTCTCAGCGCACTTCGCCACAGAGGTATCACGTCTTGGCCGTGGACAGTCAATACTGCCGCAGATTTTTATAAGCTTATTGCAATCGGCGCTACAGCCGTTACAACTGATCACGCTTATTGGGGCGGCTCTATCGTATACGACCTTTCTGCACCTTTGGCATACTCCTTTGACGCGGCACAGGGCGGTCAGCTGGTTGTAACCGAAACTACATACGACAACCTCGTTGAAGACGTTGCGGCTGACGAGTACATCGTGCTTGACGACGGCGGCACAGGCGTTACTGTTTCCGCGGAAGGCGTTGTTTCCGCTACAGCGGCAGGTACGGCAAGCATCATGGCGAAAAAAGCTTACATTCTCGGCGACGGCACACCGTATACGCTTTATACTCAGCCTATTGCCGTAACGTTCACAGCGGCTGAAGCTCCCGCAGCGACACCCACTCAGACGCCTGCAGAGGATACACCTACTGAAGCTCCTGAGGATACACCCACGGATGTACCTGCTGAAGATACTCCGACCGAAGCTCCCTCCGACGGTGAAGGCGGCTCTGATATGGGCGGTATCATTATCGCTGTTATCGCGGCGGCTGTTATTGCTGCTGCAGTTGTAGTTGTCCTTGTTGTAAAATCAAAGAAAAAGTGATTTTTGAGGGCGTACCGACGGTGCGCCCAAAAAAAATTTTTAAAAAAGCTAAAAAATAATATGAGATTTGTGCTTGTTTGTTGAATTTGTGCATGTACAAATCCGAAAAAAGATAGTATAATATCATCGTAAGCTAAAGGTAACGCAAAATTTCCATAGCCGTTCCTTTTGATTATATTTAATTTTCCTTTTAAGGAGAGTGTTAATTATGGCAAAAACAATGACAGATATTTTGAAAGAAGAAATGCCCGTAGGTCAGTATAAGCCCGGCAATCATATGCTTTTCTACTATATGTATCGCGGCTTTATGCAGGGCGAGGCAGAAGGTCAGCCTGTAACGATCCAGAGAGCATATGCTTTCCGCTCTTTACTTGAGGATATTGAAAAGCACATTTACAAAGGCGATCTTATTCCTTGCGGCATCTGGGGACTTAAGAGTGAGAGAACAGATATTGACACATCTCTTTTTGACCCTGCATATGCAAAATTTATAAACACAGGCTTCCGTCATTTCGGCACAGACAACGACCATGCTGCTCCCGGCTATAAGAAGCTCGTCGAAAAAGGCGTTTGCGGTCTTTTGGCAGACGTTGAGCAGTCTATGGCAAAATACGCTGACGATCAGAAGAAGATCGACTTTCTTAAGTCCGTCAAGATCGAGATCGAAGCTTACGCCGCATTCATCAAGAGCTATGCAGACCTTGCCCGCGAGCTTATGAAGGATGAAACGGATGCAGACGAGATCGCACGTCTTACAGAGATCGCTCGCGTTTGCGATAAGGTCTCCTATGAAAAGCCCGACACGTTCCGTGAAGCTTTACAGCTCGTTTGGGCAGCTCACGTTTGCTTCCGTCTTGAAGGACGCGACGCTATGGCTCTCGGCCGTATCGACCAATATTTGTACCCCTTCTATAAGAATGATATCGAAAAAGGTATCATGACAGATGATGAAGCTTGCCTTCTCCTTCAGAACGTATTTATGAAGATAGGTGAAGCACGTTACGTTCGCGGCGGCGACGACACGGTCAACATTTGTATCGGCGGTCACGACAGACAGGGCAACGATGCTGTAAACGATCTTTCTTTCTGCGTGCTTCGCGCTGTTGGAATATGCAAGATTCCCGGCCCGAACCTTTCTGCCCGTGTATGGGGCAGTGTGCGCCGTGATTTCCTTGAAGCTTGCCTTCGCGTAATCGGCACGGGTATCGGCTATCCCGCACTTATGAACGACGACGTCAACATCCCCGCTCTTGAACGTATGGGTTATGACATTGAGGATTGCCGCGACCATTGCTTTGTCGGCTGTATCGAAAACTTCCTTCAGGGAAGACAGGCTCCTTGGAGCGACGGAAGATTTAACACCCCGCTTTATCTTGAATACGTATTTACACAGGGCAGATCCCTTATCACAGGTCAAACTGTCGGTCTTGACACAGGCGATCCGCGCGAATTTAAGTCTATGGACGAGTTTATGCGCGCACTTGAAAAGCAGATCGCTTACGGCGCAGAGCAGTACATGAATTGGCTCCTCGGTATGCAGCGTCAGCCCAACCCCGAGGAAGCAACGTCTCCCTTCCTTTCCGCTCTTACGGACGACTGCATCGAACGCGGTCTTGACATCAATAACGGCGGTGCTCATTACCCCGGTGCTCACGGCTCCGGCAACATGGGTATTGCAACTGTTGCAGACAGCCTCTACGCTGTAGAAGAAGTTGTTTTCAACAAAAAGCTTATCACAATGGATACGCTTATCAAGGCTTTGGAAGCTGACTTCAAGGGATACGAAGACGTTCAGGCTCTTCTCCTTTCACTTCCCAAGTACGGTAACGACGTTGACGAAGTCGACAAGTATGCCGTTTGGTTCTGCGATTATACCTCCAAGGTATTCGACGACAAGCGCACATACGACGGCGGTCGTGTATTCATCGCTATCGCTTCCAACATCAGCAATATTCCCGCAGGTCTTGAGCTCGGTGCAACACCTGACGGCAGAAACGCAACGCTTCCCATGAGCGATGCCGCATCTCCCGCACAGGGCAGAGATACCTCCGGCCCGACGGCTGCTGTAAAATCTCTCACAAAGCCCGATTATACAACGTCTGCTTGCGGAACGGTTTGCAACCAGCGTTACAGCTCCAACACCTTCACAAATGAGGAAGAGTTCCAGAAGCTCGTTTCCCTCATTCAGGTTTACTTCCAGAGAGGCGGTCAGGAGATCCAGATCAACTGTGTTGCCCGTGAAACGCTTATTGATGCAATGGAACGCCCCGAACATTATCAGAGCCTTATGACTCGTGTTTCCGGCTTCTCCGCATTCTATGTAAAGCTTTCTCACGAAGTTCAGGAAGATATCCTTGCAAGAACAGAGCATGAATAATATATGATAAAAAAACAGTCGGAAATTTTTCCGACTGTTTTTTTATGTTTGTAGTGAGTTTGTGCTTGTTTCGTAGTTTTGTCCCTTTACATTTTTGCATAGATTAGATATAATGGTTATAGACTTTGCTCAAAGGAGTGCTGATTATGTCGAAAACGATGACGGAAATTTTGCGAGAGGAAATTCCTTTAGGTGAATATAAGCCTGGACAGTATATGATGTACTACTATATGTATCGCGGCTTTATGCAGGGCGAGGCAGAGGGACAGCCTGCGACTATTCGTAAGGCGTATGCTTTGCGCTCGCTGTTTGAGGATATTGAAAAGCATATTCATAAGGGTGATATTATCGTCGGCGGTATATGGGGACTGATAAAGGATGGCGTTGACCACATTAGTCAAGAGACTTTCGATGCGGCTTTTTTAAAATTCCGCGAAACAGGTTTCCGCCACTTCGGCACGAGTGCCGACCATTCTGCTCCGAATTACAAAAAGCTCGTTGAAAAGGGGCTCGGCGGTATTTTATTAGATATTGACACTTCTATGGCAAAATACGCAGATGACAAGGATAAAATTGATTTCCTTACTTCTGTTAAAATCGCCGTAAACGCCGCAAGCGCATATATCAAAAGCTACGCTGACCTTGCCCGCGAGCTTATGAAGGATGAAACGGATGCAGACGAGATCGACCGTCTTACGGAGATAGCGCGCACTTGCGATAAGGTCTCCTACGAAAAGCCCGACACGTTCCGCGAAGCTTTACAGCTTGTCTGGATGCTTCATATTTGCTTCCGCACGGAAGGGCGCTATGCCATGGCTTTGGGCCGTATCGACCAATATCTGTATCCCTTCTATAAAAACGATATCGAAAAAGGCATTTTGACCGACGATGAGGCGTGTCTTCTTTTGCAAAACGTCTTTATGAAGTTTGCCGAGTCAACGTATGTGCTCAAAGATGATGCCGTCTGCAATATTTGTATCGGAGGACACGACAGACAGGGCAACGACGCTATAAACGACCTTTCCTTCTGCGTGCTTCGCGCCGTTGGAATATGTAAGATTCCAGGTCCGAATCTTTCCGCCCGTGTATGGGGCAACGTGCGCCGTGATTTCCTTGAAGCCTGCCTTCGCGTAATCGGAACGGGGATAGGCTATCCCGCACTTATGAACGATGACGTGAACATCCCCGCTCTTGCACGAATGGGCTATGACATAGAGGACTGCCGCGACCATTGCTTCGTCGGATGTATCGAAAATTATTTGCAGGGCAGACAAGCGCCTTGGAGTGACGGAAGATTTAACACTCCGCTTTATCTTGAATACGTGTTTACTCGCGGCAGATCACTTGTTACGGGCGAAATGGTAGGTATAGATACGGGCGATCCGCGCGAGTTTAAGTCCATGGATGAGCTTATGCGCGCGTTTGAAAAGCAGATAGATGTCGGCGCTGTAAAATACGTTCAGGCGATAAACCATATGCAAAGCATGCCCGATCCCAAGCAGGCGACGGCGCCCTTGCTTTCTGCGCTTATGGACGATTGCATTGAACGCGGTCTTGACATAAACGACGGCGGAGCGCATTATCCTGCGGCTCACGGCTCAGGCAATATGGGCATTGCAACTGTGGCTGACAGCCTTTACGCTGTAGAGGAAGCTGTTTTCAACAAAAAGCTTATCACAATGGATACGCTTATCAAGGCTTTGGAGGCTGATTTCAAGGGATATGAAACGGTTCAGGCGCTTCTCCTTTCGCTTCCCAAGTATGGCAACGACGTTGACGAAGTCGATAAGTACGCTCGCTGGTTCTGCGATTACACATCAAAGGCGTTTGACGATAAGCGCACATATAACGGCGGAAGATATTTTATTGCCATTGCATCGAACCGCGCAAATATTTACGCAGGTCTTGAGCTCGGCGCAACACCTGACGGCAGAAACTCAAAGCTTCCCATGAGTGACGCCGCATCTCCCGCACAGGGCAGAGATGTATCGGGTCCGACGGCTGCTGTAAAATCTCTCACAAAGCCTGATTATACAACGTCTGCTTGCGGAACGGTCTGCAACCAGCGTTACAGCGCAAGCACCTTCACAAATGAGGAGGAGTTCCAAAAGCTCGTTTCCCTCATTCAGGTTTACTTCAAAAGAGGCGGTCAGGAGATCCAGATCAACTGTGTTGCCCGCGAAGCACTCATTGATGCTATGGAACGCCCCGAGCATTATCAGAGCCTCATGACTCGCGTTTCGGGATTTTCCGCTTTCTATGTAAAGCTTGCCCGTGAGGTGCAGCAAGATATCCTTGCAAGAACAGAGCATGAATAAAAAAGCGAAAGCCGAGTCTTATTTGACTTGGCTTTTTCCTTGAAATTGCAAGACACAGTTTTGAGGTGCAATGCAGTCGTTTATGGTAAAATTGTAATAAAATCAGAGATTTTGAGGCAAAAAAAGAGAAATATCTTCGAAAAAAACGCGAATTACTCTTGACTTTGCAAAAAAAAACTGTATACTTATATTATACATTATATTAGGAGGTTTTTTACTATGAAATTCACAAAAGTTCTCGCACTCGTTATGTCCCTCGTACTCTGCATTGGACTCCTCGCTTCCTGCACAGGAGCAGTTAACTATGCTGCAGAAAACACAGAATATGTAATCGGCGTATCAGGCCCTCTCACAGGCGGCGCCGCAATGTACGGTGTTGCAGTTGCTAACTCCGCTCAGTTGGCTGTTGACGAAATAAACGCAGCAGGCGGTCTCAATGGCGTTATGTTCAAGCTTGTTGCTATGGACGATATGAATGACGCTACAAAGATATCCACCAACTATTCATCTCTCTTTGAGGGCGGTATGCAGGTATCTCTTGGTACTGTTACCACTCAGCCCGGTCTTGAATTCAAGAACCTTTCCGCTGATGACAACGTATTTTTCCTTACACCCTCTGCCACCGGTGATGACATCCCCGCAAACGACAACGGATATCAGATGTGCTTCGCTGACGGTAACCAGGGTAAGGTTGCGGCGGAGTTTGTTAACGCAAACTATGCGGGTCAGACTATCGGCGCTGTTTACAAGTCCGACGAAGCTTACTCCAAGGGCATCTACGATCAGTTCAAGGCAAATCTTGACTCTTCTGTAACAGTTGTTGAAACAAGCTTTACCGATGCAAACGCATCTGACTTCTCTGCACAGATAGACACTCTCAAGTCCTGTGGCTTCATCTTTATGCCCACGTACTACACACCTGCGTCCCTTTTCATGACACAGGCAAAGGACATCCTTGCCGCTGACGCTGTATACTACGGATGCGACGGCTTCGATGGCATCGACAATATCGAAGGCTTTGACATCAGCACAATTCCTCAGAAGGTTACAATGCTTTCTCACTTCAGCTCCAAGGCTACGGAGGGTTTAGCTAAGGAATACATCGACAAGTATGTTGCTAAGTTTGGCGCAGATACACTTAACCAGTTCGGTGCTTCCGCATACGACTGCGTATACGCTATCTACGGCGCAATGAAGAAGGCAGTTGATGAAGGTAAGGAGATCACTGTAACTATCAGTGCTTCCGACCTTTGCGAAATTCTCAAAGAGCAGTTCAGCGGCGGTTACACTTTTGAAAACGGTGTAACAGGTCAGAACATCAAGTGGGAAACAAGCGGTTACGTTAACAAGGGTGCTATCCAGTACGTTATCAAAGAAGCTAACTAAGCAAAACTGACGTAACAAAGATTTTATAACAGAATAACTGCATATATCGGTTTGCCCTTGGCAGATTTCGGTATATGCAGTTGTGATTTTATTGCGGAGAGTCGGCATACCCCCGGCTTTCCGAAGTTAGGAAAGAATATGGAACTGTTTTTATCAACATTGATCAACGGTCTGAGCCTTGGTGGCATCTATGCTATGATAGCATTGGGCTACACCATGGTATACGGTATCGCTAAAATGCTGAATTTTGCCCATGGTGACGTTATTATGGTCGGTGGCTATATCATATACGTTTTCATGGCACTGAAAAATCCTTGGCTTGCTATTTTAATGGCGATCATCGGATGTGTATTGCTCGGTATCACCATCGAAAAGTTAGCGTACAAGCCCCTGCGCGGTGCATCGCCTTTGGCTGTCCTTATTACGGCTATCGGTGTCAGCTATCTGCTTCAAAGCTTGGCGCAGATAATCTTCGGTTCTGCAAACAAAATGGTCACAGTGTATGAGTTCGGCTCGGTTACTATTTTCGGCGTACATATGCAGGTTTCGGCACTTGTAACGCTGGGTGTAACTGTCGTCGTCATGATTGCTTTGACGATGTTCATCAAGTATACGCGTATCGGACGCGCCATGATCGCCGTATCTGAGGATAAGGGCGCGGCTCAGCTGATGGGTATCAACGTTAACGGTATTATCACTATTACCTTTGCCATCGGCTCTGCCCTTGCGGCATTGGCAGGTCTTTTTTACCTGCTGAAAGCACCCAGCATTTCCTCAACGCTCGGTGCAATGCCCGGTATAAAGGCGTTCACAGCCGCAGTTATCGGAGGTATCGGTTCAATTCCGGGTGCTATGCTCGGCGGTATCCTTTTAGGTATGGTAGAATGCATCTCTTACAAGATAACGGCTATCGCGCCTTATACGGATGCCATTGAATTTTCCATCCTCATAATCATTTTGCTTGTCAGACCTACCGGATTCCTCGGCAAGAAACGGAGGGAGAAGGTATAATGTTAAAGAAATTCAACCTCGGACATTACATAAATTATATTGTAATAGGTATTATTACAATAGTCCTTGCGGTCATCACTTTTTCGGGCGGCCGTATCGACAGCTCTACCTTGTTCCTGCTTGAAAAGATAGCTATCAGCATTATTCTTGCCGTATCGCTGTCCTTGGTAGTAGGCTTTCTCGGAGAGCTTTCACTCGGCCATGCAGGCTTTATGTGCGTTGGCGCATACATTGGAGGTAAGGTCGCGGCTTTGCTTGAGCCGATGCTTGGTAACGGCGTTTTAACCTTTGTCATTGCTTTGCTTGTTGGCGGAGGTATTGCCGCAATATGCGGGATTATCATAAGTATACCTGCCCTTCGCCTGCGCGGTGACTATCTTGCCATCGTAACGCTCGCCTTCGGCGAGATAGTCAAGTCCTTGTTCCAGAACACATCGGACGAGACCTTTGGCGGTGCGCTTGGTCTGGACACTCCGCGCTTCGACAAAAAATATCTGTTTATTGTCGCATTCGTGCTCGTGCTCATCACGCTTGCCGTTGTGCAAAACTTCATCCGCTCAAAGCATGGCAGAGCCGTTACTGCTATCCGCGATAACGAAATTGCCGCCAGAGCAAGTGGTATCAACGTAACGAAATATAAGCTGTTGGCGTTTACGCTGTCGGCTACCTTTGCAGGTATCGCGGGCGTGCTTTACAGCTTCAGTAATTACACGGTGCAAAGCGCCAAGTTCGGATATAACTATTCTATCGAGATATTGGTTATGGTAGTTCTCGGCGGTATGGGTAACATCAACGGCGCTATCATCGCAGCAACGCTCATCACCTTCCTTAACACGAAGCTTGCAACGGTGCTTACAGGCGATTTGGCTGTACTTCAGAATTTGCTTTATGCACTCATTCTGATCGTCATCGTTATTTATAATAACGCTCCTGCACTTAAGAGCTTCCGCGAAAGATTCAATCTCGGCGTTCTTTGGAGAAAGCTTGCGCGCCATAAAAGTGATCCATCCGTGATTACAGATGACGCGGCAAAATGGGATGTAGTTCCCACAAAGATCGAGATGAACGAGGTCCTGTCCATCGACGTAGTACCTCCCGAAATGAAGGACAACACAGGAAACGGAGGGGACGTCTAATGGCTGAATATATTTTGGAAACAAAAGGTCTCGGTATCTCCTTCGGCGGTTTGAAAGCGGCGCAGGATGTAAACGTTCGTATCAAGAAAAATCAGATCTACGGACTTATCGGCCCTAACGGCGCAGGTAAGACAACCATATTCAATCTTTTGACAGGCGTTTATAAGCCCACCACGGGTACGTTTTATCTTGACGGTGAGGAGCTTAAAGGCTTGTCTCAGGATAAGATAAACCATAAAGGCATTGCCCGCACGTTCCAGAATATTCGTCTTTTCAACAATATGACGGTCGTTCGTAACGTCATGGTAGGTTTGCATAACCAGCCTGAATATAACTGTACAGTTTTTGAAACGCTTTTGCGCTTGCCGCGCCATTTCAAGGTTGAAAAGGCGATGCGCGAGAGGGCGAAGGAGTTGCTTCGCATCTTTGATCTTGAGCAAGAGCGCAACAATTTAGCTTGCAATTTACCGTACGGTAAGCAGAGGAAGCTGGAGATTGCCCGTGCTTTGGCTACAAATCCCAAGCTTTTGCTCCTTGACGAGCCTGCCGCAGGCATGAACCCCCATGAAACTGAGGATCTTGTCAAGACGATTCGTTTTATTCGCGACAATTTTGACATGACTATCCTGCTTATTGAGCACGATATGAAGTTTGTTGCGGGACTTTGCGATGAGATAACGGTACTGAATTTCGGTACTGTTTTGGCAGAGGGCGACACCAAAACAGCGCTTAACGACCCCGAGGTCATTAAGGCGTACATTGGAGGGTGAATGATATGGCAATGTTGGAAGTACATAATCTTGAAGTCTACTACGGCGTCATATGTGCCCTGAAAGGTATCAGCTTCGAGGTAAACGAGGGTGAGATCGTTACTCTTATCGGCGCAAACGGTGCAGGAAAGACCACGACTATGCAAAGCGTAGTCGGGCTTATCCCCAAAAAAGTGGGAACGGTAACCTTTGACGGTCACGATATTACAAAGACATCATGTCATAAGATAGTCCATCTCGGCATGACTCAGGTTCCCGAGGGACGACGCATTTTCCAGGAGCTGACCGTTTATGAAAATCTGCTTATGGGCGCTTATTCCATAAAGGATAAGTCAGGCTTTAAAAACGATCTTGAAGCGATCTACACACGATTCCCCCGTCTTTACGAGCGTAAAAATCAGATTGCGGGAACGCTGTCGGGCGGTGAACAGCAGATGCTGGCAATGGGACGCGCTATCATGAGCCATCCCAAGCTTTTGATGCTGGACGAACCCTCCATGGGCTTGTCTCCGCTGCTGGTCGATCAGGTATTCGAGATAATCAAGGATATCAACCGCGACGGCACTACAATTCTTTTGGTAGAGCAAAACGCAGGCAAATCCCTTGCCATATCCGACAGAGCGTACGTGCTGGAAAACGGAAATATCGTGCTGACGGGTACAGGTCAGGAGCTTGCCGCCAGCGAAATGGTACGCAAAGCGTATCTCGGCGGCTAAAATAAGTGAAAAATAAAGGCTGAACGAAAACTCGTTCAGCCTTTTTACGTTTATCATACAAGCTGTCGGTCGAAGCCTGTTTCACGAAGGAATGCGCGGGCGATTATCATACTGCCCACGTGGCCGGGATGTACTCTGTCCCACATAATGAAGGAAGAATGACGATATTTAAGATACTCGTCAAATTCCTTTTGCAGGTCAATGCACTGTACATCGTATTTTTCACAGCATTTTTTCACTATCTCGCCGTATTCATCCATGCGCGCACGCATAGCATCCTCCTTCAGCGGCTCCATATAATAAGGAGTGAGGAAGATGAGCTTGCGGACGTTATCCTTTACAGCTTCGATAATTGCGCAGATATTTTTCTCAAACTGCTCTGGCAAAATGTGATGTGTTACGAGAGCCGGTGTGTCGAACTGACGCCATACGTCGTTAAAGCCGATGCAGATAACGGCGTAATCGGGGGCGAGGTCAAGAAGATCGGGTTTAATACGGTCCAAAAGGTTTTGGCTTGTGTTACCGCCGATGCCTGTGTTGGCGATATGTATGAGCTTTTCGGGGTAGTATACGTTGAGCATCGTGTCTATATCGCGCACAAAGCCCGAGCCAACGCCGTCCCATAAGCCTTCGCCGACAGGTCTGCCTCTGCCTGCATCTGTTACGGAGTCGCCTGTAAAAACGATTTTTGTTCTGTCATCAAAAATAAGCATAATTTATCATTCCTTATATTTTTTTAATCGAACAGATCCATATTGCCACGCAATATTATCTGCGGACTTATAAATTCATCTCCGCCGTGTATCTGTTCGCCGCTGACAGTCTGATACAGATACTTAAGGGCGAGAAAGCCTTGCTGATGGGGATTTTGATAAAGAGTTGCGCGGACAGCACCGCTTTCAAGGTTGCTTTTCATTTCGGGGAAAAGGTCGGAGGCAATAACCGTCACTTTATCCGTAAGTCCCATATCGTGAAGCTGTCGGCATACCGCAGAGGAGTTGGCGGAGTTTATGTAAATACCTCTTATTTCGGGGTGAGAGGTGAGAATGCTCCTTGTATTTTCATAAGTGTATTCAGGATTATCCTTGTTTTCGAAAACGCCAACAAGCTCTAAACCCCATGCTTTTGCTTCTTCCACGAAGCCGCGCGTTGTATCGTTATGTATGCGTATATCGCTGAAGCCCGAGAAAACGGCGACAGGTGTATTTTTACCGCAAAGGCTCAAAAGCTGGGCTGCCATGCGCCCTGCAAGCTCGCCGTTGGGGCTGATATGAAAATCTCGGTCACAAGGCACGTCTGTAACGAGGGTTGCAACGGTGAGACCTGCTTGCTTTGCAAGCTCCAGCGCCTTGATGTGCTCGGGACAGTTACGCGCGCCGAAAACGATAACACCGTTGAAATCACCGCCGATAATGGTATCAAGGGAGCTTTGCAAAAATTCCGTGGTAAGAAGCTGATTTTTAGCGGATGAATTGTCGCTTTTGAATATACGGAAATCCACGTTGAAATCGCGAAGCTCATTAAAAGCGTCATTCATGCCGTAAATGAGCTTGTCATCAAATTCGGGGAACGAGCAAGCCATTACTGCCGCAAGGCGGATAGTCTTGCGCGCCATGCTTTTTGCCGCTTTATTTGCAGTATATCCCATTGTGTTTGCCGTTTCGATAACAAGCTTTTTTGTTTTTGGGCTGATACGGCCTTTATTGTTAAGTGCGCGGTTTACCGTAGCGGTGGAAACGCCGAGCTTTTCTGCAATGTCGTAAATCGTTACTTTACCCATTAGTTTTTCCTTTCCTGTTTATTGTTCGCTTTGCGGGGCGGGGGATGGGGTATCGGTACTGTCCGCATGGAACAGAGAATTATATATCTCAGAAGGAGATTTTTCCGCAAAAAGCGATTGAGGAGTCAGATATTTAAAGACCATTGTGGCATTAATGGCGTCGTCGGTAATAACGCGCTCGCCGTTATGGCTGATATAAGGAGATGCAAAGCAGATTATAGCTGTTACCAGGATCGCAACGATACCGCCCTTGACGATGCCGAAAAGAGCACCGCCGACTTTGTTGAGCGTTTTCAAAACGGGGAGCTTGCAGATCGCATCCACAATAACGACGGCAAGGGTACAAAGAGCAAAGGCGGCAAGGAATAAAACGATGAATGCGGCAGAGATGCTTATGGCGTGGGCAGCGCCCTTTGTAACGGTATTTGCGATAAACTCGTTAATTGCCGTTTCAGCGGAGTTGCCTGCGGAAATGATCTGCTCGCCGATAGTTTCCATATCTGTGCCCCAAGAGGCAAGAATGCCGTCGAGTGCCTCAGGGGCATCCTCAAAAAGCTTGGAAAAGCTGGAGCCGTTTAAAAGCTCTTCGGTAGTGCTTTGCTCGTTTGTAACGGAGCCGAGCTGTACAGCGACTTGGTCTGCAAACATAGGGCCAAAGCATTTTTCTTCAAAATAATCTCCCAAGGGGTTGCAAAAATTCTGGGCTACTAAAAACGCTACTATTACGCAAAAAAGACCGAGTAAGCTTTTTACTAAGCCGCGTTTTGCGGAAATAACGACTATAACAATAAAAATTGCGATTATAATAAGGTCAAGCAGTGCGTTCATATAAATTCTCCTTTTTATTCAATACCGAAAAGACGAATTGGCTCAATCATAGCATGACCGACGGAAGCGGCAACAGCAGTATCGTCGTCCATACCGAAAAATGCAATGGAATCGCCGTCGGCTTTTGTTTCGTGCTCTATTTCACCTGATGAATTGAGTATAAGCTGGCGCGATTGGTCGAGAATGAAAATGCGCTCACCGTAAACAGATAAATGACGGATCTCAAAGTTGAGTGATTGGCTACACAAAACAGAACCATCTTTATCAAAAATGATAAGGCGGCAGGTATCGCCAAAGCCGTATTTATCAAGCATAACGGCTGTTACATCGCCGCTTGCAGTTTTCCAAAGTATCTCGCCGCCGAAATCGTATGTGCTTTTTACGGAAAAAACGCTGTCTTCGGCGCTGATAAACTGTATGTCTGAATCCGTGATCACTGTAATTGAGTTGTTATCGGAAAAGTCTACGGACATAGGTGTTGACGAGCCGATAAGAATGGGAGTTGGTTCGTTTTCGCTTTTAAGGTCAAAAACTGCAAGCTCCGTTTTGATTGCAGGCTCGGCGGAATTGAGCCACAGGACTGCAAGCTGACGGTTGTCGGGCGAAATATCGGCGGCAACAACATGCTTTGTGGAAGCAATACGCGCGCGGTATATCTGCTTTTGTGATGTATCGAATACGGTCACGGCGTATGCAAAGCCTTCGTCAGCTGTGGCGACAATGGTGTAGCCGCCATGTGTGACATTGGCAAAGCAGATGGGATGGTCGAAGGTCTTATGAAATATCTCGTTTTTCGTGTTGAAAACGGAGAGCTTTGTACCGCCGACAGAGTAAGCGGCAATAAACCGTGAATCAGCGCTTATGGTATCGGCTGTAAAATCAAGCCTTTCGCTTAACGTGGTCTTGCCTGAACGGTCAAAGACCTCAAGCTTGCCGTCGTGCAATACGGCAAAGCTTTTATTAAACACGGCATATCTGTTCGTTTCTCCGCTGTCGTAATAAATAGTTATATTTCCATCGGCAGATACCTCTCCGCCGGGGTCGAATACGGAAAATATCCTGCCGATGGTGTCGTTGGAGATATTCTCCCTGTTCATATAAAGGAACATTATAAGAGCCGCAAAAATGGACAGCAAAATAAGGGCTCTTAAGATGCTGAGCCATATTCGTATACTGCTATTTTTCTTTTCCTGCGTTTTGTCGTTCCTTTTTGCCATATTATTTCATCAATAAAATACATCCCAAAGGAAAAGTCCCTTGGCCGGTAAGGTGGGGCCCGCAAGCATACGCTTACCCTCGTCGATTATATGAGGCAGACTGTCTGCGTCGAGTTTGCCCTCGTTGACAGCCAAAACAGTGCCGCATATGATGCGAACCATATTATATAAAAATCCGTTTCCTGAAACGGCAAAGGTGACGTCGTTACCGTTTCGCAAAAGCTCTGCCTTATAAATATTACGCACGGTAGAGCCTTTTATACATGAGCCTGCTGACATAAAACCGCAAAAATCATGCTCCCCAACAAAGCAGGTCAGTGCGCGGCGGCAAAGTTCGTCATCGATATCGCGTCGGTACGGGTATGAATATTTTTCAGTAAAGGGTGAGCGTGTACCAAGGCGGATATTGTATCTGTATTCCTTGCCCTTGCAGTCGAATCGGGCGTGAAATGAATCTGGCTTTTCCTCGCAGGAAAGCACGGCAATATCGGGAGGCAAAAGAGCGTTCAGCGCGTGCATAAGCTTATCGCTCATATGCTCTTTGCCTTCGGGGATAATAAAATCACAGCAAAATCTGCGCGCGTGAACACCGCTGTCTGTACGGCTGCAGCCGTTGACGGTGGGGCGAGAGCCGAGAATTTGCGTCAAAGTGTCCGTAAGGCGCTGTTGGACGGTCATACCGTTGGGTTGTATCTGCCAACCGCAGTAATTTGTGCCGTCAAAAGAAAGTGTAAGTAAAAGCTTCACAGCGAAATACGCACCCCCGTAATGACGCCGAAATAGTTTGTCCAAAGGATAGCTCCGATGAACACGGCAATAATGAGTACGGCGATGTAATCGCTTGTAACGGCTTTGAACTCGTGAAGGCGAGTCCTGCCATCGCCGCCGTTATAACAGCGGCATTCCATGGACATGGCAAGCTCGTCGGCACGGCGGAAGGCTGATACGATAAGCGGTACGAGAATAGGCACAAGAGCGCCGATCCGCTTAAAAATGCTTCCCGACTCAAAATCTGCGCCGCGTGATTTTTGCGCCATGATTATTTTATCCGCTTCCTCGGAAAGAGTTGGGATAAAGCGCAGGGCGATGGTCATCATCATGGCAATTTCATGGACGGGAACACGGATAAGCTTCAGGGGTGAGAGCAATCGCTCTATACCGCCCGTAAGAGAGATGGGCGATGTGGTATAAGTTAAAAGCGATGCAGTAACAACCATGAAAATAAGGCGAAGCGCCATGAAAACGGCGGTATAGATACCTCTTTCCGTTATAGTGATAAAGCCAAGGTCAAATTCAGCACCGCCTTTACCGTAAAAAAGATTTATAACGGAGGTGAAGCAAATGATGAAAAAGATGGGCTTTATACTTTTAAAAATAAGCGATGCGCGTATTTGCGAAACAAAAATCATAACGGCGAGAAAAAGTGAAACAAGTACAAAGCCGTATATATTTTGTGCAGTATAAACGCCGACGATAAGCGCGATGGTCAAAAGTATTTTAAATCGCGGGTCAAGCTTATGAATAGGCGAAGCACCGGGAAAATACTGACCGAAGGTTATATCTTTCATACGATGTCAGCTCCTCTCATAACGCGTAAAAGCTCCGCCTTTGCATCTTCTACCGTGAAGATATCGGTGCGCACATCAACGCCTTTTTCCTTCAGCGCGAGCATCACGCGTGTGATATGGGGAATGGAAAGCCCAATGTCGGAAAGGCGCTGTGCATGGCGGAATACATCGGATGTTTTATCGCAAAGCTCAAGCTTGCCGTGGTTCATAACGAGAATGCGCGAAGCGTTTTCCGCAATCTCCTCCATGCTGTGCGAAATAAGGATAACGGTCTTATCGCCGCTTTCGTGATATTGGCGTATACGGCGGAGCAAGCGCTCTCTGCCGTAAGGGTCAAGCCCTGCCGTGGGCTCGTCCAGAACGAGAACCTTCGGGCGCATGGCGACGATGGAGCCGATAGCGGCGCGCCGCTTCTGACCGCCTGAAAGTTCAAAGGGCGATCTTTTAAGCTGTTCGTTTGTAAGCCCGACAAAATCGGCGGCTTCCTCGATGCGCTCCTTTATTTCCTGCTCCGAAAGGCCCATGTTGCGCGGGCCTAAGGCCATATCGGCGTATACGGTTTCACCGAAAAGCTGATATTCGGGATATTGGAAAACAACGCCGACGGCAAAGCGCACCTTGCGTATCTCCTTGGGCTTTGCCCATATATCCTCGCCGTCAAGGTATATCTTTCCCGAAGAAGGGCGCAAAAGACCGTTGAGCATTTGCGCAAGGGTAGATTTTCCCGAGCCTGTATGCC
Source organism: Oscillospiraceae bacterium (assembly GCA_015067075.1). Classification (GTDB taxonomy): domain Bacteria; phylum Bacillota; class Clostridia; order Oscillospirales; family SIG530; genus SIG530. The sequence continues at coordinate 15,986 of SVND01000006.1, read as the reverse complement.
CGATGAGCCCGACGAATTCCCCTTTTTCTATGGAAAAAGAAACGTCATCAAGAGCCTTTTTCTCAAAGGGTGTTTTCGGAGAATATATATGAGTTATATTTTCTGCTTTAAGTATCATTTTCTATCCAAAACCTTCATTATTTGCGTCACACATTCGTCAACGTTCGTTGCCGTACCGATGTCAATGCCCTCCTTGGCAAGCTCGTACAGCAGCTCTGTTTCTTGCGGCACGTCAAGGTGAAGCTTTTTAAGCTCATCCACCTGTGAAAATACGCTTTGCGCCGTATCGTCCATGACTATTTTTCCGTCATTCATAACGATAACTCTGTCAGCGCCTGCGGCTTCGTTCATATAGTGAGTAATAAGAATGACCGTTATGCCGAATTGACGGTTGAGCGAGCGAATGGTGCGCAAGACCTCGCGCCTTCCGACAGGGTCAAGCATGGCTGTGGGCTCGTCCAAAACGATGCAATCTGGACGCATGGCAATAACGCCTGCAATAGCAATGCGCTGCTTTTGTCCGCCTGAAAGCTTGTAGGTGGCGTGGGTGCGGTATTCCGTCATATTTACGGCGGCAAGAGCTTCGCTTATGCGTTTTTCCATGGCGGCAGGCTCAACGCCGAGATTTTCAAGGGCAAACGCCACATCCTCCTCAACGATGGAGGAAACTATCTGATTGTCGGGATTTTGGAAAACCATTCCAACACGCTGGCGTATATCGAAAATGCGCGAATCGTCGCGGGTGTCGATACCGTTGACGTAAACTGTGCCGCCGCAGGGGAGAAGAACGCCGTTGAAATGCTTGGCGAGGGTAGATTTTCCCGAGCCGTTATGACCGATAACGGCAACGAAGCTTCCGCTCGTTATTTCAAGGTCGATACCCTTGAGAACGTCGGTAACGCCATCGTCTGTTTTATACGAAAATTCAAGATTTACAGTTTTTATATGATTGGGCAAGGTCGAGCGCTCCTTTTAGTTTTCTGCAATCGCCGTACAGCCGCAGGGAAGATAAAGACCTGTTGAGGTGACAGGTAAGCCGATCTCATCGGCGGAAATTTTTGAAAATTTATCGCCTGCTGTCAGGGATAAAAGATATGTCATAACGGAAGCGGAAAGCCCCGTCGTATACGAGTTGAGCAGGAAAAACAGCGGCTCGTCCGATAAAAGCTGAGCGCAAAGGGAGAGCAGGTCGTGGATAGAATTTTCTATCTTCCATACCTCGCCGCCGGGACCTCTTCCGTAGGAGGGCGGGTCCATGATGATAGCGTCGTATTTATGACCGCGGCGTATTTCACGCTCCGCAAATTTTTTGCAATCGTCCACGATATATCTTATGGGCTTGTCGGCAAGTCCCGAGGAAACGGCGTTTTCCTTTGCCCAAAGAACCATACCCTTGGATGCGTCAACGTGGCATACGGATGCGCCTGCCGCTGCGCAGGCAACTGTCGCGCCGCCTGTATAAGCAAACATATTGAGTACGGAAACAGGTCTGCCTGCTTTTTTGATCTTGTTTTGCATATAGTCCCAATTTACAGCCTGCTCAGGGAAAAGTCCCGTATGCTTAAAGCCCATGGGCTTTAAGTTGAAGGCAAGCTCGCCGTAATTTATCTGCCAGACCTGAGGTAAACGGCAATTGTGCCAAGCGCCGCCGCCTTCGGTGGAGCGCTGATATCTGCCGTTGTTGTTTGTCCAGCCCTTGTGGTCACGAGGTGCGTGCCATATTATCTGTGGGTCAGGTCTTACCAATATATATTTTCCCCATCGTTCAAGCTTTTCGCCGTCAGATGAGTCCAAAACCTCATAATCCTTCCAATTGTCTGCTATTCTCACAAAAGCACCCTTGCCTTTCGTACATACTTCTAATTAATATATTATAACACATGAAAACAAATCCGTAAAGTAATTTTTATAATTTTTATTTATAAAAACTTTAAGCGTATTTTTTGAAAAAATTTAATGAAATACTTGCCAAAACAATTAGGAAGTGCTATAATAAGCAGATATAGTGGGCAAATTATGTGCTGTATGTATTTTGCCCGTAAAAAGCATATGAAATGGAGAGTTTGTATGAATATTTTTGCCGCCATAAGAAATATCGGATTCCCCGGCTTGGGTATTGACCCGATGAAGATCGACAACGTGGCTTTCAACGTTTTTGGCAAGGATGTATATTGGTACGGCGTTATAATCGCGGTTGGATTTATTCTTGCCCTTGCTTTTGCCGCATACCGATTTAAAAAAGAAGGTATGAAAACAGACGACCTGCTCGACATTGCACTTTTCAGCGTGCCTATCGGTATAATCGGCGCAAGACTTTACTACGTTGTTTTTAACCATACGCAGTTTTCGAGCTTTTATGAAGTTATCGCCATATGGGACGGCGGTCTTGCCATATACGGCGGAGTTATCTTCGGCGTTATAACTGCACTTTTGGTATGCAGATTCAAAAAGCTTTCCATCGGCAAGGTGTTTGATATCCTTTGCATAAGCCTTATGATAGGTCAGGCTGTCGGCAGATGGGGCAACTTCGTAAACGGCGAAGCCTTCGGTGCAATAACGCAGCTTCCCTGGGGCATGACCATCAACGGTACGGGCCCGTGGCATCCCACGTTTTTCTATGAATCGCTGTGGAACGTGCTTGGTATCGTTTTGCTTCTTTTGTGGGGCAAATATCTGAAAAAGCAAAACGGCGAGATATTCTGGGGCTATATGGCTTGGTACGGTTTGGGCAGAGCGTTCATCGAATATCTGCGCACGGACAGCCTTATGATAGGCGATTTTAAGGTATCGCTTATCCTCGGCGCAGTATTTTTCCTCGCAGGCGCTCTTCGCATAGTATGGCTGCGCACGAAAATGCCGCCGGAGGAGGCTTTGGCTGACGGCGAGATACCCGTACAGGAAGCTAACGAATCGGAAATCGCGGAAGCTGCTGAGGAGCATACTGAAACCGAGGAGCAAGTTGCCGCGGAAGAAGCTGTAACGGCGGAGGCTGTGACAGAGGAAACGGAAACGAAAGAAGAATAATTTCTAAATAAATGAGACAGTGAAAGGAAAGAAAAAATTATGAAACCTATTGTACTTGTCGTCATGGACGGCATCGGATTTTCAAAGACTGGACTTGGTGATGCTGTTACAACAGCAAATACACCTGTATTGGATATGCTTATGAATACACGTCCCGTAGCACGCCTTGCGGCGCACGGAAGCGCGGTCGGTCTGCCCTCTGACGACGATATGGGTAACAGCGAGGTCGGTCATAACGCTCTCGGCTGCGGTCAGATATATTCTCAGGGAGCAAAGCTGGTTAACGAATCCATCGAAAGCGGCAAAATGTTTGCTTCCGAGACGTGGAAAAAGCTCGTTGCAAACTGCAAGGACAACAGCTCTGCAATGCATTTTATCGGCTTGCTTTCCGACGGTAACGTCCACTCTAATATTGCGCACCTTTTCTCCATGCTTCGTCAAGCGAAGGCTGAAGGTGTAAAAGCCGCTCGCGTTCATATCCTTCTTGACGGACGTGACGTGCCTGCAACATCTGCACTTATCTACGTTGAACAGCTTGAAAATGTGCTTAATGAGCTTCGCTCTGCTGATTTCGATTGCCGTATCGCATCGGGCGGCGGTCGTATGAAGGTAACGATGGACCGCTATAAGGCTGATTGGGCAATGGTAAAGCGCGGCGTTGATACACACGTTTACGGCGAAGGCAGAAAGTTTGCCAGCGCAACTGAAGCTATTGAAACGTACCGCAATGAGCAGGACGGCATAATCGACCAGAATCTTCCCGCGTTCGTTATTGCTGAAAACGATGCTCCCGTCGGCGCGATGAAGGACGGCGACAGCGTAATTCTGTTCAACTTCCGCGGCGACAGAGCAATAGAGCTCAGTATGGTATTTGACGACCCGAATTTCAGCGAGTTTGACCGTGGCAATATGCCGAAGGTCATGTATGCAGGTATGCTTGAATATGACGGCGACATGAAGCTTCCGAAAAATTACCTCGTATCTCCCCCTGAAATTACAAACACACTTTCCGAGCTTCTCGTAAAGCACGGACTTCGCCAGTTTGCAGTATCTGAAACGCAGAAATACGGTCACGTAACGTATTTCTGGAACGGCAACAGAAGCGGCAAGTTCAGCGAAGAGCTTGAAACATATCTTGAAATTCCCTCCGATAACGTATCCTTCGACCTTCGTCCCTGGATGAAGTCTGCTGACATAACCGACGCAGTTATCGAAGCCGCAGCATCGGGTAAATACGATTTTATCCGTTGCAACTTCCCCAACGGCGATATGGTTGGACATACGGGAAGTATGCCTGCGACAATAGTTGCTGTGGAATCCGTTGACCTGGGACTTGCACGCCTTGTAAAAGCGGCTGACGAGCTTGGATTTATCCTTGTTATCACCGCTGACCACGGAAATGCCGATGAAATGCTTGAAAAGGATAAGAAGGGCAATATCCAGCCCAGAACGGCTCACTCTCTCAATCCTGTTCCGTTTATCATATATGACAGCGAAAAGGAATATGAATTCATTGACGATGAAGGCCTTGGTCTTGCAAACGTTGCTCCTACAGTAGCAAAGCTTCTCGGTATTGAGGCACCTGATTGCTGGGAAAAGAGCATTGTAAAATAAATTGCCCAAAAAAGCAAAGTTTATTAGAGGATTATTTTCGTTAATAACGGAGAAAATATGAAAAAACTGTTTAATATTCCGAATATTTTATCAATAGTCAGACTGCTGATGGTTCCCGTGATAATTGCGCTGTTTTTTATCGGGGAGATAAATCAGTATAACATGGCTATACTTGCGTTGCTTGTATTGTCGGGACTGACTGATTTTTTGGACGGATATATTGCGAGAAAATACGGCTTGACAACGGAGCTTGGAAAGATACTTGATCCCCTCGCTGATAAGGTAACTCAGGCGGCGACCTTTATATGTATGTTCGTTGTAGGTCTGCTTCCGCTTTGGATGGCTGTGTTTTTGGTGCTCAAGGAGTTTATTATGCTCCTTGGCGGCGCTGTTATGCTTAAAAAATACGGAAGAGTAATTAAGTCAAATATTATGGGTAAGCTTGCGACGTTTGCGTTTTACGTGATGTTCGTGCTTATCCTTGCAGGCGCGGGTGTAATGTCCGAATACGTAAAAATGGCGCTTGTGCTTGTGCCGATAATATTGACTTTGGCGGCTTTTTGCGGTTACGCAAGAGAGTTTTACCTTGTCGTGAAGCAGGGACGCTCTTTTGAATAATGCAAATAAGCGTTTGCCGCTTGCCGCATGGCGGAAAGACAGATTGGAAAATGCGGAAGAATGGAGAAAAACTTTATGATATGCTCACGATGCAAAAAACGCCCTGCAGTCGTTTTTATAACACGGCAGGAGGGCGATAAATCCATAAATGAGGGTATCTGCATTCAATGCGCAAAGGAGCTTGGTATAAAGCCCGTTGAAGACATGATGCAGCGAATGGGCATTACCGATGAAATGCTCAGCGGTATGGATGAACAGCTTATGAATTTTATGAATGAAGCCGGAATGGGCGGAAATGAGGAAGGCGAAGAGGACGGAGACAGCTTTGAACCGGGTGGTACGGCGGCGTTCCCCTTTGGCGAAAAGTATTCCGCTGAGGATGGCGACGCCGGTAAGGACGGCGCAAAGGATAAAAAGAAAAAGAGCAAGGAAGAAAAAAGACGCTTTCTTGACCAATATTGCGTGAATATTACGGCAAAGGCTAAAAACGGAAAGCTTGATCGTATAATCGGAAGAAGCGAGGAGACGTTCCGCGTAATTCAGATACTTAACCGCCGTTCAAAAAACAACCCATGTCTTATCGGCGATCCAGGCGTAGGTAAAACAGCTATTGCTGAAGGTCTTGCACTTAAGATAGCTTCGGGCGATGTTCCGCCGAAGCTTCGTTCAAAGGAAATATATCTTCTTGACCTTGCGGCGCTCGTTGCGGGAACTCAGTTCCGCGGACAGTTTGAAAGCCGTATCAAAGGTCTTATTGACGAGGTTAAAAAGCTTGGCAATATAATTTTATTTATCGACGAGGTACACAGCCTTGTTTCCGCAGGTGATGCGGAGGGCTCAATGAATGCGGCGAATATTATGAAGCCTGCCTTGTCCCGCGGCGAAATTCAGGTCATTGGTGCAACGACCATGACTGAATACCGCAAATATATCGAAAAGGACTCCGCCTTGGAGCGCCGTTTCCAGCCCGTTACGGTAAATGAGCCCTCTGTCGGCGATACAATGGAAATACTCAAGGGCATTAAGCATTATTATGAAAACTATCATAAGGTGCGAATTGATGACGGCTTACTTTATCAGATGGTACTGCTTTCCGAAAGATATATTACAGATAGATATCTGCCCGATAAAGCCATCGACCTGCTTGACGAGGCTTGCTCCAATCTCAGCCTTACGGATATGCTTTGCACATCCCTTGAGGAAAAGACCATTGAGCTTGAAGACGTTATGACAAAGCAGGAGCTTTTGACGGATGACGGCACGGATGAATATTATCAGAAGGTAACTCAGCTCAGCGGCGAAAAGAGCCGACTTGAGAAGGAGATAGCGGCGCTGAAGCTTCAGCCTGCGTGCCTTACGCTTGAGCATATCGCCAGAGTTATTGAGCTTTGGACGGGTATTCCCGCAACAAAAATAAAGGAAGATGAATTTTCACGCCTTGCAAAGCTGGGCGACAGACTTAAAGAGCGCATCGTTGGTCAGGATGAGGCAGTTGCGGCTGTTGTTGCGGCGATAACGAGAAGCCGTATCGGCATTTCTCCCAAGAGAAAGCCTGTTTCGTTTATTTTCGTAGGTCCGACAGGTGTGGGCAAAACTGAGCTTGTAAAGGTGCTGGCGGCAGATCTTTTTGATGCACCGGAAAGCCTTATCAGACTTGATATGTCTGAATTTATGGAAAAGCATTCCGTTTCCCGTATAATCGGCGCGCCTCCGGGATACGTAGGATATGACGAGGCAGGACAGCTTACGGAAAAAATAAGACGCAAGCCTTATTCTGTGATACTTTTTGATGAGATAGAGAAGGCACATCCGGATGTGCTCAATATCCTTTTGCAGATACTTGATGACGGCAGAGTTACAGATGCACACGGAAAGACTGTAAACTTTGAAAATACGGTTATAATCATGACATCCAACGCAGGCTCGGAGAAAAAGAGCGGCATCGTTGGCTTTAACACTTCGGAGACGGCTGTTGTAAAGGAAAAGGCAATGAACGCACTTCGGGATTTCTTGCGTCCCGAGTTTATCAACCGTGTTGATGAGATAGTGGCGTTTGCGCCTCTTGCGATGGAAACGCTCATATCCATTGCGAAAATAATGATAGGCGACCTTCAGAAAAACCTTGAGGAGAAGGGCTTTAAATTGACGGTCAACGAAGAGGTTTACGCGAAAATTGCAGATAAAGGAGAAAGCGCCCTTTACGGTGCGCGAAATCTGCGCCGTATAATCCAAAAGGAGATAGAGGATGCCATAGCTACGCTGGTTGTCGGCAGCTATGAAAAGCATTATATGGATTTTACGGCAAGCGTAGAGGATGGAGCGATAGTTGTTCGTCCAACTGAAAAATAATGTAGAAGAAAGAACGGGATCTCAATGAAAAAAGCAGTAATGTACGGTGCAGGAAATATTGGCCGCGGTTTTATCGGTCAGCTTTTCTTTAAATCAGGCTATGAAACGGTTTTCCTCGATATAAGCGAGCCTGTTATCAACAAGCTTAACGAGGATAAATCGTATCCTCTTTATATAGCAGAAAACGAAGTGTATACAAAAACGCTTATCGAAAACGTGCGCGGTGTTAACTCCCGCGACGAGGAAGCGGCGTCTGATGAGATAGCAAGCGCTGACGTTTGCGCAACGGCTGTTGGCGTTAAAATATTGCCCTTTATCGCACCCGTACTTGCAAAGGCAGTGGCAAAGCGTATGAAAGCGATGCCCGAAACTTATCTTAACGTAATAATCTGCGAAAATATGATAGATGCAGACAAGTATCTTGCATCCCTTGTAAAGGAAAAGCTTTCCGATGAGGAAAAAGCTTGGTTTGACGAGTATGTTGGATTTTCCGAGGCATCAGTCGGAAGAATGGTTCCTGCGGCACCGAAGGAAATTACGGAGCAGGATCCTCTCGCTGTTTGCGTTGAGGCTTTTTGTGAGCTTCCTGTTGACAAGGATGCAATGAAGGGTGAGATACCGTACGTTGCGAATATGAAGCCCTTTGCACCGTTTTCTTTCTATATTGAACGCAAGCTGTTTATGCATAACATGAGCCATGCCATGACCGCATATCTCGGTAATCTCAAGGGCTACACATATATTTGGGAGGCGGCACAGGACGAAGCTATTACAGCTATCGTTGCAGATGCGCTTCGCGACATAACGAACGCTCTTTCCAAAAAGCACGGCGTTGCAAAAAAGGAGCTTGAGGAGCACGCGGCGGATCTTCAGAAGCGTTTTAAGAATAAATTGCTGGGCGACCCCATAACTCGCGTTGGCGGAGATACAAAGCGCAAGCTTTCTTCCAACGACAGACTTGTGGGCGCGCTTAAATGCTGTCTGTCACAGAAGATAAGCTCCGATGCTCTTCCCATAGGCATTGCGGCGGCTATGCTTTTTGCACCCGAAACTGATGCATCCTCCTGCGAGCTTGCTGAATTTGCGGCGGAAAACGGCGTTAAAGCGACACTTGAAAAATATTCTGATTTTACAGATGATGAGATAGTAAACACTATCGAAATGCATTACAACATACTTTTGAGCAATTCAATGACGGAGACAGAGGAATAAATGCTTATACTTGGGATCGAAAGCTCTTGCGACGAAACTGCCGCAGCAGTAGTACGCGACGGAAGGGAGATACTTTCCGACGTTGTCGCATCACAAATTGATATACACAGGCGTTTCGGCGGAGTTGTTCCCGAGATAGCCTCTCGCTGTCATGCGGAAAGCATCGTATCCGTAACGGATGAGGCGATAAAAAAAGCGGGTATTACGGCTGACATGATAGATGCTGTCGCCGTAACGTATGCTCCGGGACTTATTGGTGCACTTTTAGTTGGTATAGGCTTTGCAAAATCCTTTGCATACGCTATGGAAAAGCCCCTTGTGCCCGTGCATCACATCCGTGGTCATGTGGCGGCAAATTATCTTGCTTCACCTGAGCTTGAGCCGCCGTTTCTTGCACTTATTGTTTCAGGCGGTCATACAACGCTTTGCAAGGTGGAAAGCTATACTGAATTCAAGATCCTCGGTCAGACGCGTGACGATGCGGCAGGAGAAGCTTTTGATAAAGTCGGCAGACTTTTGGGGCTTGAATACCCTGGCGGTGCAAAAATCGACAGATTGGCAAACGAAGGCAATGATAAAGCAATAAAATTTCCACGTCCCCATGTGGACGGCGCGCCCCTTGATCTGAGCTTTTCAGGACTTAAAACGGCGGCTGTAAACATGATACACAATGCGGAGCAAAAGGGCGAAGCCTTTAACGGTGCTGATATTGCGGCATCGTTCAGAGCGGCTGTTGTTGATATGCTTATTTCGCGGCTCGACGCGGCGATAACGGAAACGGGAATGGAAAAGGTGGTTTTGGCAGGCGGTGTTGCGGCAAACAGCCTTTTAAGAGTGAGAGCGGAGCAGCTTTGCGCGAACAGAAAATGCAAATTATTCGTTCCGCCGCTGTCCCTTTGCGGCGATAACGGAGCGATGATAGCATCGCAGGGCTACTATGAATTTCTTGCGGGCGTGCGCGCTGACACGGCGCTTAACGGATGCCCGACGAAAAGGATAGACGCGCAGTATGTATAAGCTTTATACGAAGATTTACGGAAAAATATCAAAATTCAGATTTTTTGAAAAGCTTAGCACAGTCAAGACTATCTCGCCGTATCTGTCGGAGCAAGGTCTGTGGCAATTTATAAAATATTTCACCGTTGGCGTTGCAACGGCGCTGTTTGAGCTTTTTCTCGTATGGCTTTTTTCGAAAATTTTGCTTTCCGTTTCATCATGGAGGGAAAGCGCTGAAAACGTTTTGATCGTTGTGGGAAATACGCTCGGAACGACTGTGGCTTTCGTCGCAAATTTTCTTTTAAACAGAAGCGTTTCCTTTAAAAGTGACGGAAAGTTTTCGGTGCAATTTATTAAATATATTTTGCTTTTCCTTTTCAACCTCATTGTTTCCGATATAATAATTTACGTATTCTCTTCAATCGGAGTGTATTATCTCATAGTGAAGCTGTTCACCATGGCGATGATAGTGCTTTGGAACTTTTTTATGTACAAAAAATTCATTTTCAAATAAGGAGGCGAGCCGATGTCCGAGGGCAAGCTTTTGAGCATTGTAATACCCGTTTACAACGAAGGCAACGCAATTTACAACAACATAAAAACAGTCATCGGCGTGCTTTGCGAAAATGAAATAGAGCATGAAGTGATTTTAGTCGATGACGGCTCGAAGGACAATACGTGGGAACAGCTTTGCTTTTTAAGCAAGGATTTTGAAGCTGTTCGCGCGCTCAGGCTGTCCCGCAATTTCGGCAAGGAAGCGGCGCTTTGCGCAGGCATTGAGGCGGTAAAGGGCGACGCATGTCTTATAATGGACTCGGACCTGCAGCATCCGCCAAGATATATCCCCGAATTTTACCGTTTGTGGCAGCAAGGTGCTGACGTGGTGGACGGAGTTAAAAAGTCGCGTGGCAAGGAAAGCGCTTTTTCAAAGGTGACGGCGAAGCTGTTTTACAAGCTTATGCACGGCTTTTCAGGCTTTGATATGCACGGTGCATCGGATTTTAAGCTCATGTCACGAAAGGTTATTGAGGCATATAATAGCCTTGATGAGAAAAATACGTTTTTCCGCGGTATGTCCGCATGGCTTGGCTTCAACAGAGTTGAGCTGGAATTTGAGGTGGACGAAAGGCGCGATGGCAAAACAAAATGGTCTCCCCTGAAGCTTGCAAAGCTGGCGCTCAACGCTGTAACGTCATTTTCGTCGTTGCCGCTGTACTTTGTCGTTTGGCTCGGCGTTGCATTTTTGATAGCGGCGCTGGCACTGGGCATACAAACGCTGGTAATGTATTTTACACATCAGGCTGTCAGCGGATTTACAACTGTTATTTTGCTTTTACTGCTTACAGGTTCAGCTCTTATGATAAGCCTTGGCATAATCGGAGTTTACATTTCAAAAATATACGATGAAGTAAAAGGAAGACCGCGATATATAATAAGCGAAAAAAGATAGCGCTTGAAAAGGAGGATGGCAATGGAATACGGTCAATATCAACCGCAATATGCGCCGATAAAGAAAAAGCCGGGCAAGGTCGTGTGCTTTTTGTTGGCGATGCTTGCACCTATAATTTATCTTACCATGCAATCGGTGGTACAGATCATTTTGCTTGTGCCGATGGCGGTAGTCATGGGGTTTTCCGTGGCGACAGAGTCAATGGATCTGGAAGTGCTCTTGGAGTCTGCCGTAATTGATCTTACTGTAACGACGTTGCTTCCGTCAATGGTCATTGCGGCTTGTGCTACGGCGCTCATTTTCTATTTCCTTTTCAAGGGAATAAAAAACATTCCCATTTCCCGCGGTGTTGAGCCTAAAATGTTTTTGGCAACTGTGCCTTCCGTGGCGGCAACTATAGTGTCCGCGGTGGGACTTAACGTCGCACTGACGTTTGTTGTGGAGCTTTTGTCAAAAATGCTGGATATTTCATCGTTCATTGATAAAATAATTCCGGGGCTCGGTGAGTATTTTAAACAGATAACGGAGCAGTCGGCACAAATGACAAATGACGCGATGAATGCTGTGCCGCCTGTAATGGTATTTTTAGCAATCGGCATAGTCGGCCCTATCATAGAGGAGCTTGCTTTCCGTCAGATATCCTTCCGCGCGTTATCGTCATCGTTTTCCATAAAAACGGCAATAGTTTTGCAGGCTGTATTTTTCGGCGTGGCACACGGTGCACCCGTTCAGGTGCTTTACACCTTCGCCGTAGGACTGATAATGGGCGTTGCGTATTACAGAACGCGCTCGCTTTTCATACCGATCTTGTTCCACGTTGTATTCAACACGACGGCGTGCGTAATGGGATATATAGTAAGCGATGTTATGACTATGAGCTTTGCCATAACAGCCGCCGTATCAGCGGTCGTTGCAATTGCGGCAACGGTTTATCTTTGCGCGTTCAGTAAAGCGCATAAAAAGCAGGCAGATTTTTAAATGACAAACTTTATTATTAAAAAAATCGTAAAAAATACTGACAAATTGAAAGAGCAATCGGTGCGCACTCGGTGCGGCACGGCAGCATCGGCCATAGGAATCGTTTGCAACGTAGCTCTGTTTGCTGTAAAAATGCTTGTGGGCGTGCTTTGCGGAAGTATTTCCGCCGTCGCTGATGCGGTGAACAATCTTTTTGACGGCGCATCCTGCATTATAAATATTTTGGCTTTTAAACTTGCAGGCAAGCCTGCCGACAAGGAACATCCATTTGGACACGGCAGATATGAGCTTATTTCCGCAATGGTCATTGCGTTTTTGATATTACTTATCGGCTTTGAGTTTTTCAAAGCTTCGTTTCAGCGTATCTTTTCCGATGAAACGACAGTTTTTTCATGGATAGGCGCCGTGGTTCTTGCGCTGTCTGCACTTGCGAAGCTGTGGATGGCTGTGTTTTTTAAAAAAATCGGGAACATGATATCCTCCGATTCCTTGTGCGCCACATCCGTGGACAGCTTGAGCGACGCTTGCGTTACGGCTGTAACGCTTGTGGGTTTTATCGTTGCAAGATTCACTACACTGCCCGTTGACGGCTTTGTGGGAATTGCAATTTCGCTTTTTATACTTTACAGCGGAATAAAGGTAACACGCGACGTTATAAATCAGCTACTTGGCGAAAAGCCCGATAAGGAGCTTGTGGCGAGCGTTACGGAAATGCTGATGCAGTACGACGTTGTTTTAGGTGCGCATGATCTGATAATTCACAGCTACGGCCCCGGCAAATATATTGCATCCGTCCATGCGGAAGTTCCGCAGAGCGAGGATTTTGTCATGGTACATGATGTTATCGACTGCGCGGAGCGTGAGATAATGGAAAAGCTCGGCGTTTTTCTGACGGTACATATCGACCCTATTGATAACGAAAGCGAAAAAGTGCAGGAGCTTCGAGAAATGACGGAAAACGCCGTCAAGCAGATAGATATTCAAGCAACTATCCATGATTTTCGCATCGTCAGCGGACCGAGCCATACGAATCTGATCTTCGACGTCGTCGTCCCGTGGGACACGAAAAAGAGCGACGATGAGATTAAAAATGAGCTTGAAAAGAGAATAAAGGCTAACGGCGAAAGCTACTATGTGGTGGCAACGCTGGAAAGAAGCTATGTATAAAACGAGGCAAACAGCTTCGTTTTTTTGTTTTTTTATAGCCCAATAAGCATAAAGACGAAAAAACAAGCACAATTCTCATATTTAGCACAATTCTCACATGACTTATTTTTTTATAGTTGACATGAAAAAAGTATTATGGTATCATTATATCTACAATAAGCTATTTTAAATAGCAAAACAGGAGGTAAACCCAATGAAAAAAGCATTATCCCTTATCCTCGCAATTGCAATGCTCCTCACCATGACAGTTGGTTTCGGAAGCAGTGCAGAAGTTAAGAATTTTCTTCCTCTCGACGAAGAAGGCACAAACATCATTCATCAGACTGCTTATGCAGGCTCCTTTGGTCCTAATGGATCTATTACTCTTCCGGCGTTCGGAAGCTGGATCGCTGACGGAGAAAAGATCGACGGCGGTTGGTTCCCCTCTGATTACATGGATTTCGACACAGAAAACGTCAAGTTCGGCACAAAGTCCATCAAACTTAAGATCGTTGACAAGGCAAAGCCACATGAAACAGCACAAGTTTGGTTCAACTCTGAGCTTCTTGAGCCCAACAAGACATATACCTTCCAGGCATACGTAAAGACACAGAAGGTTCTCGCTCAAGAGGGAGCAGCTGTCGGCGTTGAAGCTAAGACTTTTGACCATACTGCCGTTCCTGGATTTACAGATGTTCGAAGCGAGCTTGTAACAGGTACAAAGGATTGGACTCTTATCAGCATTTCCTTCACAATGCCTGACACAAATGTTGGCTTTGGTATAAACTGCAGCGTTATGCTTTGGGCTGCCATGGCAGGTACAGCATGGTTTGACGGTCTTGCACTCGTTGAAGGCGATGCTCCCGTTGCTGACTATGCAAGCCTTACACCTATTGAATACGGCTCTGCTCCCGCAGAACCCACGCCTGCTCCTGCAGGTCCCACACTTAACGGCGAGCCTTCTGCCTGGGCAAAGGAAGAGATCCTCAAGGCTCTTGAAGCAGACCTCGTTCCTGCTCACGTTAACAGCAACTACACAACAGATATCACAAGAAGCGATTTCTGCGATCTTATCATCAAGATGATCGAGAAAAAGAGCGGCAAAGCTATTGCTGACGTGATCGCAGGCTACGCAGAAGCAAAGTCTGAGGTATCCTTCCCCGATACAGATAGCGCAAATGTGATCGCAGCAGCAAAGCTTGGCATCGTAAACGGACGCAGCAGCGGAGCATTCGATCCCACAGCAAACATCACAAGACAGGAAGCAGCAAAGATGCTTGCACTTGCAGCAAAGGTACTTGGTGCTGACATCACAGCAAGCGAAGTAGCATTCGCAGATGCAGACGATATCTATGCATGGGCAAAAGAATTTATTTACTATGTAAATACAATAGGTGTAATGAACGGCACAAGCACGACAACACCTCCCAACTTCAGCCCCCTTCGCACATACACGAGAGAACAGTCTATCCTTACGGTATACAGACTTTTCAATGCGATATAAGTAAATAAGCAAAGAGCAGGGTTTCATCCCTGCTCTTTTTGCGTGGTTTTGTGCCATATCAGCATATGGCGATATTATCTCTCCCTCAGTCGCTATGCTTTCGAACAAGGAAAATCACAGCATTTTTTACGGCTGTTTTGTCAGGAAAAAAGACTCCGTGCGGAGCATTTATCCCGACGCTCAACAAATAATGTGAAATGGTAGAAAATCTGCGCAGCGAAGGAGAGGAGCATCTAATTTTGCCGTTAAAATTCAATAAAAAAACCAACAATTTAAGCTTTAAAATTACATCAAAACCTACCGATCATATCATACCGATGAGCAAAAAGCACTTTTTCATAAACGTGAGGTAAAAAATTGGAGCAAGCAAAATAATGAAAAAGTCGATTTAGTAGGAGGGATACATAAGGGAGGGAGGATTCGAAACTTCCCTCCCTTATGCGGCTTCTTTTGCCTATTTCTTCTCCGCAGAAGAAATAGGCGTATAAAGCAATAAAAAATATCAATGTAAAAAAGCTATCGTAGACACCTCATCCGTCAGCTAAAGCTGACACCTTCTCCTCAAGGGGAAGGCTCTTTCTACGAGTTGATTTTTGGACAGTTGAGACATTTGTCTGAGAACCCCCTTTCGTCACAGCATAGGTGACTATGTTATCTCTCCCTCAGTCTTTTTGCCTACG
Organism: Oscillospiraceae bacterium; assembly: GCA_015067075.1. Classification (GTDB taxonomy): domain Bacteria; phylum Bacillota; class Clostridia; order Oscillospirales; family SIG530; genus SIG530. The sequence goes on along the minus strand of SVND01000006.1, from coordinate 415 downwards.
GCAAAAATCCAGTTCCCTCCCAGAGGGAGCTGCAGTCGCTATGCTTTCGAACAAGGAAAATCACAGCATTTTTTACGGCTGTTTTATCAGTAAAAAATCTCCGTGCGGAGCATTTATCCCCGACGCTCAACAAATAATGTGAAATGGTAGAAAATTTGCGGAGCGAATAATAGGAGCATCTAATTTTGCCGTTAAAATTCAATTAAAAAACCAACAATTTAAGCTTTAAAATTACATCAAAACCCACCGAGCATAGCTTACGGACGAATCAAAAAGCACTTTTTCATAAACGCAATGCCGAAAAATTGGAGCAAGTAAAATAATGAAAAAGTCGATTTAGTAGGAGGGATACATAAGGGAGGGAGGATTCGAAACTTCCCTCCCTTATGCGGCTTCTTTTGCCTATTTCTTCTCC
>SVND01000005.1 GCA_015067075.1 Oscillospiraceae bacterium | reverse complement strand
GAAACGGGCGAGGATAAACCGTGCAGATTTGGAGATGTCAGCGTAATGTGGCTTTTCGGTAATAAGATATATTACGGATTGAATGCTTCAAATGAAGCGAGCGTCAACTACGTATACGATGTGAAAAACGGAAAGTCGCGAGAATTGGAAAATGAAATTGATATGTCGGCAATAAGAATAAGGTCCGAAAGCAACGGGATTCTTTTTTGCAACGCTAATATGAGTAGCGGTGATATAGTTGTATCGTGGATGACCTTTGATGAATTTGAGAATGGCTTGACACAGCCGCATATTTTCGATGAGCAGTAATGGAACTGATGAGCGAGCGCGATGGAACGATATAAACACACAGTATAAAGCGTGGAAAATGGCGAAATAAATTTAAAGATTTTTTAAAAAAAGTGAGACAGAATTGAATTTTTAACGTAATATACAAAATAGGGCGGTAGTTTTTGGTGGCCCAAAATTGCATAAAAATTACCGCCATATTTTAAAATCAGGAGGATACATATGAAAAAGTTTATTACAATTCTGCTCGCGGTATTACTTTGCTTTGCGGTTGTATCGTGCGATGGTGAAAAGAAAGACGAAAAAGATATTGTGAGATCAATAGGGAATTATTGTATTACTGAAAATGGAATATATCATATCGGTTCGGAATCGGCGGAAAAACTTTGTTTTGCAGATTTTGAAACAGGATACGACATTATACTTTGTAATAAGCCTGAGTGTATGCATGCAGAGTATAACGTAAAAACAAATCCTCTTCCTACATGTGATGCAGTAACGGTACAAGGCGAAGAGTATTTCGGAGTTATAGTATACGGCGATACGCTTTATACCGTAGAGCAAGGGACAAATGCCTATGAACTTTACATAAGGAAAAATAATTTTGACGGAAGCGGTAAAAAGACCGTTGCAACTATAAAGGGCGGTTTTTTGTATAACGGTGTAACTCCGATAATATGCGCTAATGGATATATGTATTACATTGGATACGATTATTCCGCAGGTATGGACGAAGGAAAGCTGGATTTTAATAGATTAGTGGAAACTTTGTATAAAATTGAGCTTTCTACAGGTAAGGTGGATTTGTTGATCCGAAAAGAGGCCGGTAAAGGCATCTACAGATTTGAGAATTTGTATACAGACGGAGATAAGCTGTATTATCTTGTTAATGATAGTACAACTGAATATGATGATGCGACATCATCATATCAGGTGAAAGAGTGGATATTCAACCTTTATTCTTACGATTTACAGGCAGGAACGGAGAAGAGAGAGAATGCTGATGGTGAAAACAAAGGGGTAGTGGGATTTTCAAATATTCACGGCATTATTACAGAAGAATATATTGAAGGCAAAAAGGTGCTGACGAATAACGGAAAAATTATCTATGAATCTAATGACAGAGAAATGTATTTTGTATTGGATGATAAACTGATAGTTAAAAATGCAAGTGAAAATATGTATTCGATAATAGATATTAAAACGGCACATATTGAAAAACAGTTTACAGGTGGGAGCGAAATTATTAGTGGTGCTTCAACAAAGTATTTTGTGTTTAAAAATATATTTAACGATGGTTTTTCAATAGTCTTAAAAGACGATTTTTATAGTGGCAATTTAGTTTGGAAAGAGTTCAAAGGAACATAAGTAATCTGATTACGTAATTTGACGGAAGGATGTGATTGAATGAAGCTGTTAAGACATGAGCTACATAAGATTTTATCAACAAAAATAATCTACGTTTTCTTTGCGGCGGCATTGGCGATAAATGTCTTTGTAATGTTTATAAGCTCTGCCTTTGCCCTTGATTTTCCTATAGAAGCGTACAGCAAGATATACAGCGATATGGAGAATATGACGTCACAGCAGGCGCTTGATTTTCTCGATGAAAAGCTGGTTATTCTTAATGTATACGATTATAAAAGGACAAAAGAAATGTTTTTAGGCATGGGCAACGATAGTGCTGTGAACATAACGCCCGAGCAATACGGATTGACGCAGGAGCAGGTGGATAAATACGGCGATATTGCAGAAAACGATGATACGCAGTTTTATATCAATGTCTTTTCCGATAAACAGTTTTTAACGGGTATTTACGAAGAAATACAGCTTACAAATGATTACGATGCTTACGCCGACGAGATAATTTCAAAGGCACAGCAAATGACGGGTATTTCCATATTTGCACCTAAGGATGGCTTTTCAAGGCGCAACATAGAGAAGACCATAGCGGATTATCAGGCGCTTAAAGGGAATATCGGAACGGAATTCGGTGCATCAAAGGGCGTTGAATTTGCTACAAATTCGCCGTATACCGACATAATAATCCTTATTATATGTTTTTACGTTGCGGTCACCTGCGTAATGCAGGAAAAGGAAACGGGAATGACCAATCTGGTGAAAGCGACGAAAAAGGGCTATTTGCATACGGCATTTTCAAAGCTTGGAGCAGTTTTTCTGATAATTGTGCCGTGTATTCTTTTGCTATACGGAACGAATTTTATATACGCATCTGCGTATTTTAGCATGGGTGATCTTTCACGCCCGATACAATCTGTTTCGGGATTTTTGGCATCGACGGCACAAATCAGCGTTTTGGAATACTTTATTCTGTTTTTTATAAGCAAAATAGCAGTAGCATTCGCTGTGACTGTGCTGATAATGCTGCTTTGCAACAAAATAGGTAACGGTGGTATAGTTTTTGCGGTGATAGCCTTGGCTGTGGCTGTTGAAACGGTAATGTTTTACACCATTCCCGCATCATCGTTTTTGCATATTTTTAAGTATATAAACATAATGTGCTTTCTTAACGGATACCATATGTTTTCGCAGTACATCAACGTAAACGTATTCATGTATCCGGTGGCGCTGGTAACGTGCTTTGCCGTGGTAATGGCTGTACTGTTGATACTTTTTGCAACGCTTTATATAAAAAGCCATTGTGCGCCGATGAAACATCGCACTCACCGCATAACTGCCATTGTATCGAAGATAGGCGAGAATATTTCACGAAAAAGTCCCACGCCGGGTTGTAATGTGTTCAGCCATGAGCTTTTTAAGCTGACGATAGTTTATAAAACTGTACTTGTTTTCGTGCTGGTAATAATCGCCGTCCCCTTTGTTTACTCCGCGTTTGCACCGAGCTTCGATAAAGTAGACATGTATAAGCAAGGTTATATGAGCGTGCTTGAAGGGGTGATGACAGAGGAAAAGGAGCAGTATATCGCAAAGGAAAATGAAATAGTTTTCGAACTGTCCGAAAAGTATATGCAGGCGATGATGGAGCAAAATACACAGGAAGTGGAACGACTAAAAAGGCTAATGGCGGAAAATGTTATTGATATTGAACGAGAATTTGCCTTTTCTCACGTGCTGGCAACTGCGGAGCATATACGCACGGACAGCGAGCTGGAATTTGTATTTGACAGCGGATACGCAAAGCTGTTCGACGTTAAGACGGACGACGGAATTATGGCGTTAGCAATAGCAGCTTGTGTGATCGCGTTGATGTGTCCTGCGTTTGCCTGCGAATATGAAAGCGGAATGCAAACGCTGCTGAATTCCACCAAGCATCGGCGCCGTGCAAATACAACGAAGCTTGCAGTATGTATAATCGGATTTATGCTGATGTTTTTCGGTATATACGTTGCGAATTTTGTATCTGTCGCGTCTGTATACGGAATGCCAATGATGGACACGGCGGCAAAAAGTATGCTGATGTTTGCTGATATACCGAAGTTTATTCCGATATGGGGCGTTGTACTTATACTTTATCTGATACGTCTTTCAGGCTTTATCGCCGTGATATTTGCCACGAGATTTTTTGCGATAAAATTCAAAAGCACAGTAAAGGCTCTTGTCATAATGATGGCTGTGGTGTGCTTACCGCTGATGTTTTTCATTATCGACGTGCCTTATTCAGAATGGTTTATATTAAATCCGCTTTTACTCGGAACACCTATTTTCGCGTGATGAAAGGAGATACATATGGAAATAACAATAAATAAGCTTTCAAGGTCATATGGTACACTGAAGGCGCTCAATGAATTTACAGTTACGCTTACACCCGGTATATACGGACTTTTAGGCCCTAACGGAGCGGGAAAAAGCACGCTCATGAATATAATGACACAAAATCTCAAGGCGGACAGCGGAGATATTTTAGTGGACGGAGTATCTATGAGTCAGCTTGGAAGCGGATACAGAGAGCTTATCGGCTATACACCGCAGCAGCAGGGAATGTATAAAAACATGACTGTTACGAGATTTATGTGGTATATGGCAGCGCTCAAGGGAATGCAAAAAAATGATGCACAAACGCAGATACCTGCGGCTTTGGCGAAGGTCAATCTCAGCGATGTTGCGTATAAAAAGATAGGAAGCCTGTCGGGCGGTATGAAACAAAGGCTTTTGATAGCACAAGCGATATTAGGTGATCCGAAGCTGCTGATATTGGACGAGCCGACGGCAGGTTTGGACCCGAAGGAACGAATAAGAATACGTAATACGATCTCCGAAATCAGCATCGATAAGATAGTTATTATTGCAACGCACGTCGTAACGGACATAGAGTTTATCTCAAAAAAGGTCATACTGCTGAAAAAAGGCAATATGATAGCTTTTGGCACACCTGACGAGCTGACAGGTCAGCTTGACGGCAAGATCCATGAAATAATCACGGACGATGAAAAGCTGATTTCACAGGTAATGAAGGAATATAAAGTGAGCAATATTTCAAGGTACAACGGGAAGGTGTATTTGCGAGTGCTGGCTGATGAGGTTTTGCCGCAGTACACGTCGCGCACGGTAAATCCGACGCTTGAGGATGTGTATTTGAGCTGCTTCGGCGATGATGCTCAATAAAAAACAGCAGTATATCTTGTTGTCAAAAGGAAAGGTTTTTCGTGTAATTTATCCAAACTGAATAAAAAAAGCGCAAAGCAACGTGAGAAGCTTTGCGCTTTTTTTACTTTCCTGCAATGGGTTTTTATATAATTGCACAGAAAAAACTATTGACAAATTCAATACTTCGTGATATGATGTATTGCGCAAGGAGGAGTATTATATGGATATTCAATTAAAACGCGGACTTTTAGACGTATGCGTGCTTGCCGCCATCAAGGATGAAGATTCATATGGCTATAAGATAATCAAGGATATGAAGCCGTATATTGAAATGTCGGAATCGACGCTGTATACTATACTGAAGCGTTTGGAGCTTTCGGGAATGCTGACGGTGCGCACCTCGGAGCATGGAGGAAGATTGCGAAAATATTATCATATAACAAAAGCGGGGCTTGGGCGCATTGAAGATTTTAAGGACGAGTGGCGCGAGGTCATGTCGATATATCGGTTTGTAACCAAGGAGGATGATGTAAAGTGACGAAAAGGGAATTTATTGCACAGCTTCAAAAGAAGCTTCAGGGATTGCCGAAGCAAGAGGTTGAAGAACGCATCAGCTTTTACGGCGAAATGATAGAGGACAGGATGGAGGAAGGGATGGAGGAACCGCAGGCTGTTGCCGATGTTGGTACTGTCGAGGAGATATCTGCGCAGATAATAAGCGAGATTCCTCTTACTAAAATTGCAAAGGAACGAGTAAAGCCGAAAAGACGGTGGGAGACTTGGGAGATCGTGCTATTGGCAATTGGCTCGCCAATATGGCTTTCATTGGTTGTTGCGGTGTTTGCCGTTGGTGCTTTCAATTTATATAGTATTGTGGTCTGTCGTCGTTGCGCTGTGGTCTGTTTTCGCTTCACTTGTTGCGTGTGCTCTTTTTGCAACTGTAGCAGGTATCATATTAGCGATTATAGGAAACAGTCTTCAGGGCGTTGCTATGGTCGGCGCAGGTGTCGCTTGTATGGGCTTTGCCATAATTATGTTCATTGCCTGCAAAGCGGCGACGAAAGGCGTTATATTGCTTACAAAAATGATTGCTTTAGGTATTAAAAAGTGCTTTGTAAAAAAGGAGAGTGTGTGATGAGTAAGAGTACAAAAATATGGCTTATTATAGCTGTTTTTCTTATACTGATAGGATGCATTATTTTTGTAGGAGCGATGACGGTGCTGAATTGGGATTTTGCAAAGCTTTCAACGGGAAAATATGAAACAAACGAATATGAAATAAGCGAAGTGTTCGGTGCTGTTTCTGTCGATACCGATACTGCAGATATAAAGCTCGTGCATTCCGAAAAATCAACAGCCTCCGTCGTGTGCTGCGAACAGGAAAAAGTGAAGCACAATGTTAAGGTGGAGGACGGCACGCTCGTAATCAAGGTCAATGATACGAGAAAATGGTATGAACATATTGGCTTTAATTTTACTTCGCCGAAGGTGACGGTGTATCTGCCGCAGGGCGAATATGATACGCTTTCCATAAAGTCTGATACGGGAAACGTAGAAATTCCAAAGGATTTTACATTTAAAAGCATTGATATAAAGGAAAGCACAGGAAGCGTGATTAATCGTGCCTGCGCTTCGGAGGGTATAAAAATCAAAACAACTACAGGCAATATTTACGTTGAAAATATATCAGCAAGTGCTCTTGAGCTTGTGGTTTCAACGGGAATGGTGACCGCTTTAGATGTAAAATGCGAGGGAGAAGTTACCGTTAACGTATCAACGGGTAAAACATATCTGACAAACGTTACGTGTAAAAATCTTGTTTCAAAGGGAAGCACGGGCGATATTTCTTTGACAAGCGTTATCGCTGAGGAAAAAATATTTGTTAAAAGAAGCACAGGTAAAGTAAAGCTTGACGGTACGGATGGTGCGGATGTTTTTATAGAAACGGATACGGGCGATGTAAGGGGAAGTCTTCTTTCAGATAAGGTGTTTATCGCAAAGACTGACACGGGAAAAATTGACGTTCCGAATACTACGGCAGGCGGCAGATGTGAAATCACAACAAACACAGGAGATATAACGGTTAAGGTGCAAAATGGAATTTAACGAAAAACTTCAACAATTGAGAAAACAAAAGGGAATGACACAGCAGGAGCTTGCAGAAAAGCTTTTCGTATCGCGAACAGCTATATCAAAGTGGGAGTCAGGCAGAGGCTATCCTAATCTTGACTCTTTAAAAGCAATTGCGAGCTTTTTCGCTGTACAGATAGATGAGCTGATTTCATCAAATCAGGTGCTGACTATCGCAGCGGAAAACCAAAAGCAAGAAAAAGGACATTTTCGCGATTTAGTTTTCGGGCTTTTGGATGTTTGTACGGTACTGCTGTTTTTTCTGCCGCTTTTCGCCGAAAAAGATGATTACTTTATCAGAGCGACTTCGCTTTTAACACTTGACGGCGTAGCGTTTTATTTAAGAATAGCTTATTTTATAGTTGTGAGCTTATCTGTTATAACAGGTGTTTTGACGCTTGCTTTACAAAACTGCACGGCACTTTTGTGGACAAAATTTAAAACGAAAGCGTCGCTGATGCTGGGCGTGATAGCCGTGCTTCTTTTTGTGATAAGCCAACAGCCCTACGCCGCTGTATTTGCCCTTTCCTTGCTTATAATAAAGGCGATAATGCTTATAAAACGCAGATGACACGAATCGTATCACTAAAGTGACACAAAGCTTCTTGTTTTTTTTAATACCTTACTGTAAATTTGAATACAAAAAAGGAAGGTATTAAAAATGAAAAATCAAAAAAATATCACTATATGCTTGCTTGCGTCTTTTGTGGCATGGACACTGCTCGTCAGCTTTGCAGATGTACAGCCGATTGGACCGCAAAGCTCGTATGTCGGACTTGCAACGCTGAACGGTTTTATACGCGACCTTGTGGGCGTAAATATGACGCTTTATGCCATAACCGATTGGCTTGGGCTTATTCCTATAGCTATAGCTTTTGGATTTGCCGTTTTTGGTCTTGCGCAGTGGATAAAGCGAAAAAATATATTAAAGGTAGATCGTAGTATTTTGGCGCTTGGAGTATTTTATATTGCGGTGATCGCAGTGTATGTTTTCTTTGAAAAGATTGTGGTTAATTTCAGACCCGTATTGATTGATGGATACCTTGAAGCGTCGTATCCGTCGTCGACCACAATGCTTGTTATGAGTGTAATGACTACTGCGGCAATGCAGATTGGTGTAAGAATTAAAAACGACATATTCAGACGGTGTGTTATCGGTGCAATAATTGCATTCACTACATTTATGTTGGTCGGAAGGCTTCTGTCTGGTGTACATTGGATAAGTGATATAATAGGAGGTACGCTGATAAGCGCGGCACTTGTATCGGCGTATAGTGGTTTTTGTAATGAAAACAAGTCTTAAAACAAGATTGAAACGGAGATATTACATGAATATTACGCAAACATTTTATAATAGCTTGGCTTCTCAATATGATAAGCTTTTTGCAGATTGGCAAGCTGCAACGCAGGAGCAGGCGGTGATTTTAAATAAGATTTTTAAGGATAATGGCTTTGATAAGTCGGCGAAGCTTCTTGACTGCGCCTGTGGGATCGGAACGCAGGTAATAGGTCTTGCTAAGCTCGGATATTGTGTGACTGCCTCAGATATCAGCGAAGAGGAGCTTATGCAAGCGAAGGTGCGAGCGGAAAAGAATAACGTCAATATTGATTTTAAGCAAGCTGACTTTTGCACCTTGGAGGAGACGTTTTCACAGCAGTTTGACATTGTGATATGTATGGATAATGCATTGCCTCATATGCTTTCAAAAAACGCCCTTGATAAGGCGGTAAAAAGCATAATGAATCGAATCAAAACCGGCGGGATTTTTGTTGCAAGCATCAGAGATTATGACACTTTGCTTGCAGATAAACCGCCGTATTCGCCGCCGTATATTCATAAAACTGAAAACGGTCAAAGAGTGTCCTTTCAAACGTGGGCTTGGGAAGGGGAACGATATAAGCTGACGCAGTATATCATTGAGGACGGAGATGCTTTACAAATAAGCAAATTCGACTGCGAATACAGAGCAACGCGAAGAGCGGAATTGACGAGCTTGCTGACTGAAAACGGTTGCAGTGAAGTACAATGGAAATTCCCCGACGAAACAGGCTTTTACCAGCCAATAGTAATCGCTAAAAAATGATAAATGATATTGAAACTTTTGCGCTTTTTTGATATAATGAAAATCAGTAAAATCAGGAGGAGAAACATGAAGCTTGCTTTAAGTGCGTTGATAAAATTCACAGTAGGGCTTTTTCTTGTCGGAGCGCTTATTTTTTTACCTGCGGGAAGCTTTGGATATGCAAACGGATGGCTGTTTATCGGACTTTTATTTTTGCCGATGATGATTTTAGGCGTCGTTCTTTTGATAAAAGCACCAAACCTGCTTGAAAAGCGGATCGACGCAAAGGAAAAGGAAAATACGCAAAAAAGTGTAGTTGCCATATCGGGAATACTGTTTGTCGCAGGCTTCGTGGCCGCAGGGCTTGATTTCCGTTTTGGCTGGTCGAAAATGCCGCTGTGGGTAGTTGTTATAGCATCTGCGGTGATGCTTGTTTCCTATGCGCTTTACGCTGAGGTAATGCGCGAAAACGCATTTCTTTCCAGAACGGTCGAGGTGCAGGAAAATCAAAAGGTAATCGATACGGGGCTTTATGGAATCATCCGCCACCCGATGTATGCGGTAACGATCTGGCTTTTTCTCTCTATCCCGCTGGTGCTCGGCTCGTGGTGGTCACTGCTTTGTTTTGTGCCGTATATTGCGGTGATAGCTATTCGTATACATAATGAGGAAAAGGTGCTCGAAGCGGAGCTTGAAGGCTATGCGGAATACAAAAAACGTGTAAAATACAGACTTTTGCCGTTTGTTTGGTAATTAGGGGGTAAAAATGATTAAACAGCTTATGCACGATCCGATATTCTTGGCAGGGAAGTCAGAGATTGCAACAAAAGAAGATTTACAGGTCGCTGAAGACTTGCTTGATACGCTGATAGCACACAGAGAAAGCTGTGTCGGTATGGCGGCGAATATGATTGGTGTGCGCAAACGCATCATTGCATTTCTTGATGAGAGCGGAAAAATGCCGACTTATACGGTGATGTTCAATCCCGAGATAATGGGAAGTAGCGGCGCGTACGACACGGAGGAAAGCTGTCTGTCACTTCTCGGCGGCTTGCGCAAATGTAAACGATATAAAACTATCAAGGTGCAGTACCAAACAGCTGACATGAAAACCCATACAAAAGTCTACACGGGCTGGACGGCACAGATAATTCAGCATGAAGTGGATCATTGTAACGGGGTGCTGATATGAACGAAGTAAAATAAAAGAAAAAAGAGAAACGGAGATTCGTTATGAACCTCCGTTTTTGGTCTGATGTAACAACATCGACGGTACCGACGACTTAAACTTGCATATCGCGATAGATCTCTAAAAATTACTTTACAAGCATGGGGGTGAAGTTGATAGCATCGCATGAAACAAGATGCAGCTGTACGCCCTTATATTCGCCTGTATTAGCCAGCGGAATTCCTGTGCTATGAATATGTCCAAACCAGCAATCGCTTGCGCCACAGGCTATTACAGCGTCCATAACGGGAATGCATTCCTCACCGTTATAATAAGGAGGGTAGTGCAGAAAAAGCATGAGCTGTTTGTCGGGGTATTGCTTTTTTGCAAGGCTTGCAGATTGCATAATACGTTGCGCCTCGCGAAGCTGCATTTTTGCGTCATCCGTTGCATTATCGCTTTGCCTGTTGAACCAACCGCGGCTGCCGCAAATAGCGATGTCACCATGGGCAAAGCAGTTATTGTGCAAAAACTCAATAGATGCAATGTTGTTTTCTGCAAGGAAAGTATTCATTTTTGAAACGGTAGTCCACCAATAATCGTGATTACCTTTTAACAAAAGCTTCTTGCCGGGCAGGGAATCGATCAGCTTGAAATCAGAAAGAGCTTCATTGAGATTAATTCCCCAAGAGCTGTCACCGCAAACGACAACGGTATCCTCATCGCTGACAAGGCTTTTCCAGGCGGAGCATATTTTTTCAGCGTGGTTATCCCAATTTCCGCCGAAAATATCCATGGGCTTTGGCACGGAGGTGGCGAGATGGAGATCGCCTATAACAAATAACGCCATATAGATCCTCACAAAATTTATTTAGGTAATTATACCACATTTACACCGCAACTTTCAAGAGGTTTGCAAAAAATAACCCCGACAGAATTAACTGTCGGGGTGTTTGACGTGTATTATGCTTCCGTGATAGAGAAGCAGTCCATTGCGATGAAGCCCTTCTGTGCAATCTGGGGATAGAGTGCGATACGGATGCAGCAATGATCTTTGAATTCATAACCGCTGTTGGGGCCTACGCCGTCTACTTTCGGATGAGCTGTGAACTTGATGCTGTAATCGACCCACTGACCGTTCTTGAGATTGATATCGGAAGGATCTGTGATTTCGATCGTATTATCAATGGAGTTGATTTCAGAAGCAACAGTGAATTTGAAAGCGCCCATAACCTTGATGTCTGTAGCCTTTACCTTAAAGGAAAGAACGTACTGCTTGCCTTCTTCGAGGTTGTTTGCCGTGTAGTCAAGGTAGTATCCGCCTGCACCGCTGGAATCAGCAGTCTGAGCAGCAGCCTTTTCAAGGTCTATAAGAATGGAATAATCGCCATCGAGGATGTAGTCCTTATTGTCGTTGTAAACGAAAACCTGGTCAATTACGTTGGTATCGGGAACGCCCCAAGCCCATGCTGTGAAACCGGGTCCCTGAATATCCCAAGGAGCAACGGGCATAATGCCGGGCATTGTTTCGTCGTTGTACTGCATAAGGTCAGATGTAGCGGGAGCATCTTCGCCGGGAGTAACCTCGGGAGTTACGTCGCCTTCAGGACCTTCGCCGGGTGTAGCGGGCTGATCGTCAGCTGCAGCTTCAGTAAATTCAATACCGAAGAAGCTACCGGGTTCGCCGGAAGCAAACTTGCAATAAACATCGTGAACGCCTGTGATAGGAGTTTCAAGGTCGGCGCTGAAAAGCTGAGCGGCAAGAACGTGGTAATCTTTAGTCTTTGTTACGGGAACAACAGCAATAACTTCGCTGTCTTCGCCGTCGAGCATGATGTGCATATCGCCGCCAACGTTACCCCAAGAAAGCTTGAGAGTTACTTTGTTTGCGCCTGTAGCACCGAAATCAATGTTTTCGAAAACGACGATATCGTTAAGCCAGGTACAACCGACCTGGTGCTGAACACCGTACCAGCCGATGGGAAGATTATTTACGCCTTGGTCTTCCGTGCTGTCGATAAGCTTTGTGTTTTCGGTTGTGGGAATGTACTGGTATGCGGAAACGGGCTCTACAACGGGCTCGCCCTCAGTAAATTCAATACCGAAGAAGCTGCCGGGCTCGCCTGTAGCAAACTTGCAGTATACGTCGTGAGTACCTGTGATGGGAGCTTCAAGAGTAGCCTTGAATATCTCAGCGGCAAGAACATGGAAATCCTTAGTCTTTGTTACGGGGATAGTAGCGATAACTTCACTGTCTTCGCCGTCAAGCATGATTTCCATTGTACCGTCAACGTTGCCCCAAGAAAGCTTGAGAGCAACTTCGATAGCACCGATATCGCCGAAGTCAATGTTTTCAAATACAACTATATCACCGCGCCATGTGCAGCCAACCTGATGCTGAACACCGTACCAGCCGATGGGAGCGTTGTTAGGACCCTGATCCTCGGTGCTGTCGATGAGCTTCGTATTCTCTGTTGTGGGTATGTACTGATAAGCAGAAACAGGACCTGCAGGTGTGGGAACATCTGTCGGAGTGGGAGTAGCGGGAACTTCCGTCGGTGTTGCAGGAACGTCAGTCGGTGTTGCGGGGACATCCGTGGGAGTAGCGGGAACGTCTGTCGGGGTATCGTCCGCAGGAGCTACTGTCGGAGTCGGGGTGGGGTCTTCTGCCTGTTGCTCACCGCAAGCGGCGCACAAGCACATTGCCATAGCTAAAATAGCTATGATAACGAGTCGTAACACATTGTTTTTCATAGTGAACCTCCAAAAAAATATTGTGTATATATTATACACTCTTTGCAATAAAAAATCAATATATATTTTACAATTTCCTAGTTTTTGTGCAAAAAGCATAAAAAACTGACCGAAAAGCCAAGCCGTGGCTCGGCTTTTCGGTCAGCAATCGGCTATTATTTTGTGAAAATGAATTTGCGCTCGTTGCCTTTTGTTTTGGAAATACCTATAGCGGCGAAGATGCAGAACAGCAAAACTGCTGTAAAATGATATCTTCCCGCAACTTCAACCAGCATATGCAAGCAGTAAATGCCGCAAAAAGCTATCATAAGCACAGCGAGTTTTTTGTGCGTGCCGTACCTTATGCGGTAAGCAAAGGAGAAAAGCACGAGAAGAATGATAGCGAGATAGAAAGCTGTATTGAAGTAGTAAATGAAGTCGTAAAGCTTTAAAAATGCGCGGTTTCCGATTCCGTCGCCGTTTAAAGCTGATTTAAGGTACTGTATAGAATCGTGGTCCGTGTTCCAGATCCATTTATGCTTTTGAAAAAGAAGCTTGATATTACCTTGTAATCCGTTTTCCTTGATGCGTGAAATTGCATTTTCAAGGAAAATATCCTGCATTTGTTGAGGCTCAAGCTTTTTGCCTGCATTGAGATAGGTGTATAGGTCTGAGTCGTCCACATTCCAAAGTCCGAAGGATTTAGCGTTAGTACCGACCATCAAAGACCATCCGTAGCTACCTGCAACAGTCGGCTGACCGATAGCTTTCTCAGTAAAAGCATTAAGCCCGATACCGCAGGTGAAATATACTGCGGCAAGGAGAAGGAATGCGGAGATTTTTATCACGATCTTTTCTTTGCATTTTTTCTTTATAATGAAAACTATGAAGAAAATAGCGAAAGCAATGAGTAAAATAATTGCAATAGGTCTTACAAAATCAGTAAGCGCTAAGAAAATTCCCGTTAAAACGGCACCGATAAAGGTGTAAGCGGTTTTCGCTTTTTCTGTATCAGGTAAAGTATGCTCTTTTTTGCAAAAGGTACGCAAAAACAAAAATACGGATAATAAAAATAATGCTGTATAGAGGTATTCCGAGCAGAGTAAGACGGAATAAAAAATTTGAGATGGGAAAAATGCCCAAATCAGACAAGCGGTTATACCTGTGCTTTTACCTGCGATAATGCTGCCGATATTGTAAATAAGCAGTACGATACAGGCGGTAAGGAAAAGGTTAAATATCTGACCGACGATGAGATGTGCACCGAATAGCTTAAATAAAGGAGCAAGAAATGTCGGAAGCCCGATAACGTGTGGGAAAACAGCAACGTATTTTCCTGAATCCATGCCGCCCTGTGCCATTGCCGCACCGATTTTAAAATAAGTATTAAAATCGCTTTTCGTAGCAGTATCAAGTGCAATTATACAAATGAGACGGGGTAAAACTGCAATAGCGACAAGAATTAAAACGAGAGCATAAGAGGGAAGCTTTTTGCTTGATACGATGCGCAAAAGAAAGCGGAAAAACGCAAAAAGCAAGATTGCAAAGGCTATTATTGCCATAGGCAGCCATTGCTTTTCCGCAATATCCGTAAAAAAGTCGGAAAAGCTGTAATAAATGAACGTATACGCGCAGAAAAGTCCCATTAGCAGGCATAATGCATTAAAGCAAAATTCAGAAAAGCAGGGGAGCTTTCCGCTTAAAACGAAGCGTTTTGTAATGAAGGGGAATAACAGCCCAAGACAAAAAGCAAAGCAAACGGAAGAAAAAACGTCGATTTGAGTAAAAAAGCAAAGGATCTTAAATCCAACGGCGCAGGAAATAAGGCTTGCTATCCATATAAAAGTGCCGCGTAAAATAATGCTTTTTTCCTTAAAACGGCGAAGGAATAGTATGGCAGAAGGAATTGATGCCACAATGAAAGCTGCCGCGCAGGACAGCTCTGACAGCATATGCGCGGCATTGAACAATAACGTAAACGTCGCAAGATATACTGCGAAAGAGATTATTAGTAGTATAAATGTGCTTAAACGCTGACGGTTTTCAAAAATTGCTTTCATAATTTTCATATCACTTTGTTTCAATTACATAGAAGACGGTTGCCTGAGGTGCGGCATCGAGATAAAGGGAAAGTGTACCGTCTGTTACTTCAGCAGTGCCTTCCGTAGGAATGAGCTTGGAGGCTTCCGCAAAAATATCGTATTTAGCCTCAAAAAATGCTCTGGAAAGAGTGTCGTTAAGGTTGTCGTTGACCTGTGCACTTTCGGGAGACTGTGAGAAATGGTTGTCGGGAATGTCAAATTCTTCGCGGAATGCTTCAAATTCGTCAAAGAAGTTTGCATCGTCGTCAACGAGACTGCGAGTAACCTTGACGGAGGTACAGCCCTCGGGAAGCTTTACGTTGAACATGAGCTTTTCTCTGCCGTCGTAATAGATCTTATCGCCGAAATTGTAAGCCATGATGTATATCTTACCTGTTTCGGGATCGTATGAAGCGGTAGCACCGACTTCGCCGCCCGAAACCTCACTGCCTGATTTAACGGCGGTGATTTCCTTCGAGCCGACCATCTTGTAAAACTCTCTTGCAACGTGCAAGCTTACGGTGTCAAGACCTTCCCAAACGGAGCTTGAGGATTTGTAAGCCCAAGCGGCAAAATAGTCAATATCGTTGTCTATCATCTGCTTGATAATTCTTGCATCGTATGCGCCCTGATATGTCTGACCGACAACGCGGGAGATAAGATCCCATGCGTTTCTGCCTTTGACAGTACCTGAAAGAAGACGTCCCTCGTCGATGCCGTAGCGAAGATTTGTAAGTCCGACTGAAACAGCCTTATCGCGAAGTACATTTATTGTGCGGATAAGATTGTCCTCTGTAACGGAATTGGGATTGCTGTCGTAGAAGGAGCCTGCAAGATAGGTGAGGCGAGTGCCTGTTTTGCCTGTTGCATAGTTTGTGCCGTTGGCGCAATGTTCAATGAAGCTACGCTCGTCCCAAAGCCCTTCGGAGCAGGACATACTGTGCGCGCCGATGTCGATCTCTTCGCCTAAAACATCCTGCAAAGCGGCAACTGTGTAGTCATAGATCTTGCAGAAAGCGATAAGCGTTTCCTCGGCGTTATCGTTGATCGTGAACCAATCGCGGTTTTCATACTCTGTGTAACAGCCCCAAGACCAAGTCTGAACCTCTTCGAGACCGAATTCGTCGACTAAAGCTTGAGCGATAGCCTTGATGTAGTTGTAATATACATCGTAATCATCCGGCGGGAAAAGGTTTACACCGAAGGTGCCCGTTGTATCAACGGTGGAGTATTTTTGCGGTACGTTACCTGTTTTGATGCAGGGAGTAACGCCTTGATTGACAAGATTGCGGCAGGCTTCGATGAGCTCGTCGAAATAGTAATCGTCGAGAACGTTTTTGTTCTTGGGATTGATGAAAAGATCACGGTCTGCGTTACCGCCTGTAGCCTGCATGAACTGCATCGTTTCAACGAAGGGGTATTCCTTGGCAAAGAAATCATGAGGCTGATCCTTTGCTTCGTCAAGCCAAAACATATTGAACATCCACATGTTCATCGTGCTGACCTTGTTTGTTATCTCTTTTCCTAAAACGGATGTGTCAATATCGTATGTAATATTGGCAGAAGCGCCTTCGGGAATGAGAAGGGGATCGATGGGTGTAGGAGTAGGTGCAGATGTAGGTGTGGGTGTGCTTTCGGGAGCGGTTGTCGGAGTTTCTGTAGCTTCGACAGTAGGCGTGGGCGTTGATTCTACGTCTGTGCCGTTATTGTTGCAAGCGGAAAAGGCGCATAAAACAGCGAGCAAAACCGCAAGAACCGAAATGAATTTAAGGAAATTTGATTTAGTTTTTTTCATAATTACTCTTCTTTATATCAGTATTATTTTACAACGAAGTTGACCATTTTGTTGGGAACAAAGATCTCTTTAACGATGCTCTTTCCGTCGATAGCGGCGCTTACAGCGGCGTCAGCTTTTGCGGCGGCAAGGATAGCATCCTTGTCAGAGCCGACGGGAACGGAAATTACTGCGCGGAGCTTGCCGTTTATCTGAACGGGAAGCTCAAGAACAGAGTCAGCAGTCTTTGCCTCGTCGTATTTGCACCATTCAGCCTTGTGGATGTAGCCATCAAAGCCACAATTCTGCCAGATCTCCTCGCAAATGTGAGGTGCAAAGGGTGAAAGAAGGATAAGGAACGTCTTGAATTCGTCGCGGGTTACAGCCTTTTGTTCATAAATATCGTTTGTAAGGCTCATAAGTGCGGCGATAGCTGTGTTGAACTTAAGCGTATCAATGTCCTCCGTGACCTTTTTGATCGTTTTATGGAAAGCGGACTCAAGCTTTGCGCTGTAGCCTGTTTCATCGTTGAGGAGACTCTGCATGCCCCATACACGGTCAAGGAAGCGCTTGCACCCCTTAATGCTCTGGGACGACCAAGGTGCCGCCTTTTCAAAGTCGCCGATGAACATTTCATAAAGACGCATTGTGTCTGCGCCGTAATCGTGTACTATCTCGTCGGGATTTACGACGTTTCCGCGAGATTTAGACATCTTTTCGCCGTTTTCACCGAGAATCATGCCGTGTGAGGTGCGCTTTGCATAAGGCTCACAGGTGGGAACTACGCCGATATCATAAAGGAACTTATGCCAGAAACGGGAGTAGAGCAGGTGAAGCGTCGTATGCTCCATGCCGCCGTTATACCAATCAATGGGAAGCCAATAATCGAGCGCTTCCTTGCTTGCCAAAGCGTCGCCGTTGCAGGGATCGCAATAGCGAAGGAAGTACCATGAAGAGCCTGCCCACTGAGGCATGGTGTCTGTTTCACGCTTTGCGGGAGCGCCGCACTTGGGGCAAGAAGTGTTTACCCAAGAATCTATTTTTGCAAGGGGAGATTCGCCGGTATCGGAGGGCTCGTAGGAGTCTACCTCGGGCAATGTAAGGGGAAGGTCGTGCTCATCAACGGGTACCCAGCCGCAATGCTCGCAGTAAACGAGAGGAATGGGCTCGCCCCAATAACGCTGACGTGAAAATACCCAGTCGCGAAGCTTGTAATTTACCTTCGGTGTGCCGATGCCTTTTTCGGAAAGCCATTCAATGATGGCTGCCTTTGCATCTTTAACAGATTTTCCGTCGAGGAAGCCCGAGTTTACCATGATACCGTTTTCGATATCTGTATATGCGGCTTGCTCTACGTTTCCGCCGCCGACGACCTCGATGATGGGAAGATCGAACTTCTTTGCAAACTCCCAGTCGCGCTCGTCATGACCGGGAACAGCCATGATAGCACCTGTTCCGTATGTAACGAGAACGTAATCGGAAACGAAAATGGGAATTTCCTTGCCGTTTACAGGGTTGATACCCATAACGCCGTCAAGACGGACACCTGTTTTATCCTTTTGAACCTCTGTACGCTCGAAATCGGACTTTTTAGCGGCAGCCTCGCGGTAAGCAGCGATTTCATCATAATTGCCAAGAAGCTCTTTCCACTTTTCAATAAGAGCGTGTTCGGGAGATATTACCATGTAAGTTGCGCCGAAAAGAGTGTCGGGGCGTGTTGTATAAACGGTAAGAGTATCTCCTGCCGTGGTTTCAAAACGAACCTCAGCACCTGTGGATCTGCCGATCCAATTGCGCTGCTGAGTTTTTACGCGCTCAATGTAATCGAGACCGTCGAGATCGTCAATAAGGCGCTGGGCGTATTCTGTTATTTTAAGCATCCACTGGCTCTTTACCTTGTGAACAACTTCGCTTCCGCAACGCTCACAAACGCCGTTTACGACTTCTTCGTTAGCCAAAACGCACTTACAGCTTGTGCACCAGTTAACGTTCATTTCCTTTTTATAAGCAAGTCCCTTTTCAAAAAGCTTAAGGAATATCCACTGAGTCCACTTGAAATAATTGGGATCGGTTGTATTTATTTCGCGGTTCCAATCAAAGGAAAGACCGAGTGATTTAAGCTGGCTTTTAAAACGGGCTACATTGTTAGCTGTAACGATAGAGGGATGTATCTTGTTTTTGATAGCAAAGTTTTCCGTGGGCAGACCGAAGGCGTCCCAGCCCATGGGATAAAGAACGTTAAATCCCTCAAGACGCTTTTTTCTTGCAACGATATCCAAAGCTGTATAGCTTCTGGGATGTCCTACGTGAAGACCTGCGCCTGACGGGTAAGGGAATTCAACAAGTGCATAAAATTTCGGCTTGGAATAATCTGTTCCTGCGGCGAAGGCGTTTGTTTCATCCCAAATGTCTTGCCATTTCTTTTCGATTTCAGAAAAATTGTATCTTCCGATTTCCATAAAATTCACCAATCTCTTCCTATATTCTTAATGTAAATAAATAAACAACAATATATAATGTATGCTTCGATATTACACGGCGTTTACTGTTCAATGATGTCGGAAATATCAACGGGCTTGCCGTCTGCCCAAAGGCGTTCAAGCTTATAGAACTCGCGGGAATCCTTGACGAAAACGTGGACCATGATCCAATCGTAATCCATAACGAGCCAGCCGCTTGCACGGTCGCCCTCGACCTTTGTAGCCGTAACACCGAGCTTTTCGATCTGGAATTCCACCTCATCTACAAGCGCCTTTATATGAGTGCTGTTGAGAGCTGTCGCAATGACAAAATAGTCAGCGATGATGGTAAGGTCCTCAATTTCGATAACGCTGATATCCTCGGCCTTTTTTGAATCAAGTACCTTTACGATGTTTTTGAGAAGTTCTTTTTTATCCATATGTCTGTCTCCTTACTTTTTTTTCGGTGCTGTTTCGTCGAGCTCGCCGAAGCTTGTACCCTCGTTGTCGGTAGCAGAGTCGCTGTATTTGTGAGAAAGCTCGATAATTGAAAAATCGCTGGCGGAAAGCTCCGTTGTATAGGGATTAAAATGTGTTTTAATAAGCTCTATGGTTTCATCGTCGTACAGGGTGAAATACGAATGTGGGTCACCTGCTTTGTAGGACGGTTCACCGGGTGCGGTGAAGATGGAGATGTTTTCCATGTTGAGCGACAGAGCGCTTGTGGCGAAATACGTCAGATCGTAAACGGAAGCGTTAGTTGAAACGATCTCAAGGCAGGTCGCTATCATATCGGGGATCTTCGTGACGTTTTTGAGAGAAAACGCCTGAGTCACAAAGGCTTTAAGAAATTTACGTTGGGCGTTCATTCTGCCAATGTCGCCGTTGGCGTAGCCGTGGCGGTAGCGAACGTAGCCCTCGGCTTGCTTGCCGTCAAGAGTCTGAAGTCCTTTTTTCAAATGTATCTTAAGATCCTGATCGGGATCCTCATAATCCATGTTGTAGTCAACGTATACCTCGACTCCGCCGATAAGGTCAACGAGCTCGCGAAAGCCTGAGATCTTTACTTTTACCCAAAAATCGACTTCTACAGCAAATGTGCGGTGTATGGCATCGAGTAGCGCATCCATACCGTCATATGCGTGAATAGCAGTTATTTTCTTGTCGTAATGGTCGGATTCGATATAGCTGTCACGAGGGATCTGTAAAAGCTTTAAGCTTTGTGCGGTTATATCGTACTGACAAAGCAGTAAAACGTCAGTTCGTGTATTGTCTATATCCGTTCCGCAGACGAGGAAGGTGTAAATATTTCGCACCTTTTCCTTCGTGCCGTCAGTTACCTGTGTCGGACGGAACACGTTTACAACGTCGTCGATAACGCCGTAAGGAGTAGGTGTAGCCGTCGGGATAGGCGAGCTTGTTGCATCGGGCATCGGTGTAACGTCCACCGTCGGTGTTGGTGTACCCGAGTCAGCGCCAAAGGATGATGAGCTTAAAATATTCGTAAGTCGGACTAAGGAAAAGCCTGTGACGAATATTACTAAAGCGAAGGCAACGATGCTTAAAACGGCGAGAGCTCGCTGAACCGGAATAGGCAGACGGCGCTTAGCACGTTTTTTACTTGAAGTTGTTTTCTTTGCGGTTTTTTTCATATCTTTAAGTTTTTCTCCTTGCTATAAAAGGCAAATGCGTTAAGAGTGTCCTCGTGAATGGGAACATTTTTTTCATGAAGATGGGTGATCGTCAGATCCAAAGCTGTGGTGACGGCCTTGTCGATGCTTTCATGTGCCAGCTTTCGCACTTCGTGTGAGAAGCTGTACTGTCGTGTCGGCTCGCAAAAATCAGCAATGAAAATAATCTTACAGATAAGCGACATATCAGGCTTTCCCGTGGTGTGATAACGGATAGCATCGAGAATATCAGCATCGTTTATGCTGAAAAGCTCTTGCACTACGGCGGGGGCTGTAACTGCGTGAAGCAGGTTTGCCGAGGAGCGCTGAAAATCGTCAGTTATTATATCATATCTGTTTACCAAAGTCAACTGCTCGTCCAAAGAAAGCCCGCGTGTTACATCATGGAGCAGACCTGCAATACAGCAAGCACAGTCATCTGCACCGTAGCGATGGGCGAGAAGACGGCATTCTTTTTCAACGGAAACGCTATGATAGAAGCGATTTTTTGAAAGGTGCGAGGAAAGATATTCGATAAAGCTGATGTATTTTTCTGCAGATATCAAAGGTAAAGACCTCTTTCCAAAATGTATGAATAAACTCGGCAGTCAAGAAGGTCAGAAACGTCTTCGCGATTTTTAAGGCTTTGTCTGATCTGTGTTGAACTGATATCGAAGGGCTTGAGATTTAAAATGCGAATGCTCGCGCCGTAAAGCTTTTGCATATAGGCGGAGTGCTCTTTCAGCTTTGGTATATCCTCACTGTGACGGGGAATCACCGTCAAGGTAACTTTTTCAAGAATCTCGGTAAAGCGATACCACTGCTCAAAAGAAAGAAGCATGTCCGTTCCGATAATAAGGAAAAGCTCGCTGTCGGGATATATGGAGCGAAAATGTAAAACTGTATCGATGGAATAGCTTTTACCTTTCCGCAAAAGCTCGATGTCTGAAACCTCAATATTTTTTTTGCCCTTGAAAGCCAAACGTACAGTTTCAAGTCTGTCGCTGTCTGAAATATCACGGGCAAATTCCTTGTGCGGCGGAGTTGAAGCGGGAATAATGAACAGCTTGTCAAGACAAAGATATTTACGGGCCTTAAGAGCTGAGCGAATGTGTCCTAAATGAATAGGATTATATGTGCCGCCCATAATGCCGATGCGATGCTTTTTTTCTGCGTTCATATCAGATCTCTATGCGAGGGTTTTCGGGGTTTCTTTTGAAAATTACAAAGCGAGAGCCGATAGTCTGAACAACGTCGGCATCAAGCATATCTGCAAGCATTTCAGCCGCTTCCTTCGCTGTATAAAGGGAGTTTTCAAGGACTCTGCCTTTTATAAGCTCACGGGCACGAAGTGCATCGCGTGCCTGTATTTCAATATTGGGAGTAATTCCCGATTTACCAACGTATAAAATCGTATCTTCTCTGTTTGCGATGGCGCGAAGTGCGGCACGCTGTTTGCTGGATAACATAAATTTATTTCTCCTTTAATTTTGACTGTTACTAAAAATTTCAGCAACGCGCTGACCGAATTTTTTTGCGGCGTTGTAGCGGTGGCTGATAACGTTTTTCGTTTCGGCGTCTAATTCGCCAAAGCTTTGGGAATAACCCACGGGGACGAAAAGGGGATCGTAGCCGAAGCCGTTTGTGCCTCTTACCTCGTGCAAAATAGTACCTTCACAAGTACCACGGACTACTGTCTCGCTGCCGTCGGGGAAAACGCAGGCGATGGCGGAAACAAATCGTGCAGTACGCTTTTCGTCGGGAACATCCTTCATGCACAAAAGTAGCTTTTTAATACAAGCGGCATCGTCGCCGTCGTCGCCTGCGAAGCGCCGAGAGTACACGCCGGGCTGACCGCCGAGAGCGTCAACAGCCAAGCCTGAATCGTCGGCTATTGCGGCAAGATCGCCGTCAAGCTCTGCAAAAAGCGCACGGGCTTTTATAAGGGCGTTTTCCTCAAAGGTCGTGCCCGTTTCTTCGGGGTCTACGTTATGTCCGAGCTGAGCCTGACCTACAGCGTCAAAGCCGAGCTCGTGTAAAATATCGGCAAATTCACGGATCTTGCCTTTATTATTTGAAGCAATAACAAATTTCATACAAATTACCTCTTAATCAAAGAGTGCCTTTACAAAGTCCTGCGGCTCAAACTGTTGCATATCGTCCATGCCTTCGCCAACACCGATGAGCTTGACGGGAATACCCAGTTCGCTTTTTACGGCGACGACTATACCGCCCTTGGCTGTGCCGTCGAGCTTTGTAAGAATAATACCGCTTACATCGGCAACATTTTTAAATTCACGGGCTTGAGAAACTGCGTTTTGACCTGTCGTTCCATCTAAAACGAGAAGGACTTCTTTTGCACTGTCGGGAAGCTCACGGTCGATTATGCGGTTTATTTTTGCAAGCTCTGCCATAAGATTGGATTTATTATGCAATCTGCCTGCTGTATCGCAAATAAGCACATCAGCCCCTCTTGCTTTTACGGCGGTGATGGCATCGTATACAACGGCGGCGGGGTCAGAGCCCTCCTGATGGCGCACGATGTCTACGCCTACACGCTCTGCCCATATTTCAAGCTGCTCGATAGCGCCTGCGCGGAAGGTGTCCGCTGCAGCCAAAACCACGCGCTTGCCGTCCTGCTTGAGAATGTTCGCCATTTTAGCGATGGAGGTGGTTTTGCCAACGCCGTTTACACCGATAACAAGTATGACGGACGGCTTTGTGGAAAGGTTAAGCTCTGTTTTTTCGCCGAGGATATCGGCGATAATGTTGCGCAAAAGCTCCTTGACCTCGTCTGCGGAGTTAATATGCTGAGCTTTAGCCTGTGCGCGAAGCTCGTCGATGATGCTTTCTGCAGCGTTGACGCCGATGTCGGCAAGGATAAGGCTGTCGCAAAGCTCCTCCAGAAAGTCCTCATCGACCTTCTTAAAGCCTGAAAAAGCCGATTCAAGATGCTTTGTGATGTTTTCTTTTGTCTTTGTAAGTCCTTGTTTAAGCTTATCAAAAAAGCCCATAATTGATACCTCTTTTCAAACTCAGCTGACGCCTGCTGTCTTCGCAGCTTCTGTAACGTTGATGGTAAGCACCTTGGATATACCTTTTTCCTGCATCGTAATGCCGTAAAGTATATCGGCGGCGCGCATTGTACCGCGTCTGTGAGTTATGGTTATAAATTGTGTATTTGTGCAAAGGTTGCGCACATAATCGGCAAAGCGATTGATGTTTACGTCGTCGAGCGCAGACTCAACCTCGTCAAGCACGCAAAACGGTGTCGGACGTACCTTGAGCATGGCGAACAATATGGCGATTGCGACGAAGGCTTGCTCACCGCCTGAAAGTGCGGACAGATTTTTAATGATCTTGCCCGGCGGCTGTACCTTTATTTCGATGCCTGAGGACAAAACATCTTCGGGGGAGGCGAGTACAAGCTCGGCGCTTCCGCCACCGAAAAGAGTTGTGAAGCTCTTTTTGAATTCCTCATTTATTATTGCAAACTGCTCTGCAAATATGAGCGACATTCTGCTTGTAAGCTCGGAAATTATCTTCATAAGCTCGTCACGGGAGCTTTCAAGGTCGGAGATCTGCGCGGACATGAATTCATACCTTTCGCTGACCTGCTTATACTCCTCAACGGCGTTTACATTGACGTTGCCAAGTGCTTTCATGGCAGATTTCATTTCAGATACCTGCTTTTGAGCGGCTGAAATGTTGGGTATTTCCTCGTAATATTCTTCGGCGGAGGAATAAGTGAGCTGATATTCGTCCCAAAGCTTTGAGGCGGTGGAATCATAATCATGCTGTGCAGATGCCATCTTGTTTTCCAGACGTGTGGTTTCGCGGACCATGTTTTCCTTTTGCGAGGAAAATCCTCGAAGCTCCAAGGAACGCTCGTTTCGCGCTTTTTCTATGCTGTCGCGCTTATCGGAGAGCTGTTTTACCGTGTCGCTGTCGCTTGCGGAAGAGGCGGAAAGCGTAGCTTTACTGCTTTCGAGCTCTGCTATTGCCGCTTCAAGCTCGGTGTTGCGAAGCTTAAGCTCGTCTATCTGCGCGGCTTTGTCGGCAAGCTCAAAATCAAACTCGTCGATACGTTGCTTTTGTGATGCAATGCTTTCAGCGGCGGATACGGCTCTTGCTTTCAAGCCCTCAAGCGTTAAGCGGACAGCCTGCATAGCATCTTTCGTGCTGTCTGCAACCTCGCGCGCTTTGTCAAGCTCACTTTGGGCTTGCTGTGCTGAAGCGGAGAGGGAAGTAAGGGCGTTTTCTGCTTCGGCAATTTTCGCTTCTCGCTCGGACTGAAGCGCAGAAAGACCTGCAAGCTCGTTTTCAAGGGCACTGCGCGATGTCGTTTCTTCATCGTAAGAGCGTTGAAGCGTTTCGCGCATGAACATTATCTGGCGTATCTCGGAGTCAAGCTCCAAAATACCTTTTTCCTTTTTCTCCGACGCCTCTTTTTCGGCGATGTAATCGGAATTGATAAGCGCAAGCTCGTCGGATGATGTCTGTAAAGCCGTTTTCATCTCGGAAATAGTGTTTTCAAGCTCGTTTTGCTTGAGCTTAAGTTCGTTTATTTGATTGTCACGGGAGATGAAGCCGGATGTCTTTACTGCTGAGCCGCCTGTCATTGCACCGCCTGCATTTATTACCTGACCGTCCAAAGTGACGATGCGGAAGCGGTAGCTAAACTGCTTTGCAATGGCAATGGCGTTGTCGATGTTATCGGCGATGACGGTCTTACCGAGAAGATTTCCGAAAATTCCCGAAAACTTGCTGTCGAAGCTGACGAGCTCCGCGGCGATACCGATATAGCCTTTGCATTTATCGATGCCGCGCTCGTTGAAGCTGCGCTCGCTGATAGATGTAAGGGGCAGGAAAGTAGCTCTGCCTCCGTTTTGCGCCTTCAAAAACTGTATGCCTGCTTTTGCGGCACGCTCGTCCTCGACGACGATATTCTCGCTTGCGGCACCTAAAGCTGTTTCAATGGCCTGAACGTATTCGTCCGTTACGCTGATAAGCTGTGAAACTGTTCCGAAAATGCCGTCAAGCTGGCCGCGTTGAGAAGCACGCATAATGTTTTTTACGCTGAAGGAGAAGCCCTCCATTTGCTTTTGCATATCGGAAAGCGTGGAAATTCGCTGAATAAGTCCCGAAAGCTCGGCGCTTTTTGACTCGATATCGCGCTTTTGCTGTTCAATACGCTCAGTTTTTTTCTTTATCTTCATCTCATAGCCGAGCAAAATATTGCCGTGAGTTGAAGCAAGCTGCTTTTTCTCTTCGCGTTCCTTTTGCAAAGCGGAAAGCTGTGCGTCTGTATCACGAAGCTTTTCTTCGTAAGCCGTTGCGGAGAGGGAAGCGGAGTTTATTCTGTCTTTAAGCGCTTCGGCATAGGATTGCTTGGATGCATGCTCAATGCGAAGCTTTGTTATAGTGTCGTTGTTTTTGGCAATGTCGCCGTTAATGCCTTCGAGTTTTTTTGAAGCAAAAACTGCGGCGTTTTCAGTTGCCATAAACTGCTTTGTCGTATCGGAAAGGTCCTTTTCACAGCTGATGATCTCATTTTTTATTGCTTCGTCGGAAGACATCAAATCGTCAAGCTGCTGACAAAGAAGTTGTTTTTTTGCATCTGCCTGAGTGAGCTCATCAGCTATTCTGTCAAGCTCCTCGCCGTTACGTTGCTTTTGTGTCGTAAGCACGGCGATATTGCGCTCCGTTTCGGAAACGTTTTCAGACGTGCGGCGCATTTGCTCGCGGATGGATTCTATCTGAGATGCAAGCTGCTGCATTTCAAGATACATTGCGTCGAGCTCGCTTTCGCCTTCGGAAACGGCATCGCTGAGGCTGTCAAGCTGAGCCTTGGCGACGCTATAGTCCTCCTGAGCCTTGGCAAGGGAGAGCTTGCACTGCTTAAGATTGCGAAGCCACAAATTGACCTCGAGCTTGCGGCGCTTGTCGCGAAGCTCAAGATACTTTTGAGCTTTTTCCGATTCAATACGCAAAGGCTCCACACGAGCTTCAAGCTCGGAGGCTATATCGTTAAGTCTTACAAGGTTGTCAGCAACGGAGTTAAGCTTTCTCTGAGCTTCGGCTCTGCGGTATCTGAATTTAGAAATACCGGCGGCTTCTTCGAAAATCTGACGTCTATCCTCGTCTTTAGTTGAAATTATTTCGGCAATTCGCCCCTGACCGATGATGGAATAACCGTCGCGGCCTATACCTGTATCCATGAAAAGCTCAACGACGTCACGCAAGCGTACCTGTTGGCGATTGATGCGGTATTCGCTTTCACCTGAACGGTAAAGACGGCGAGTAACCGTGACCTCGGAGTATTCCGTAGCTAAAAGGCCGCTGCTGTTATCGATGGTGAGTGAGACCTCGGCAAAGCCCAAAGGCCGTCTGCCTGACGCGCCGTTGAAAATAACGTCCTCCATCTTGCTTTCGCCGCGGAGCGTTTTAACGGATTGCTCACCGAGTACCCATCTGATAGCGTCTGATATGTTTGATTTACCGCTTCCGTTAGGGCCGACTATAGCAGTGATTCCGTCTTCAAAATTTATTAAGGTTTTGTCGGGAAAGGATTTGAATCCTTGAATCTCAAGCGATTTTAAACGCAAAAGTAACACCTCAATTTATTTAATCAACATATTATACCAAATTTCGAGCCAACTTGCAAGCGTTATTATAAAAAAAGACGCGCAAATATTATAATAATTATATTTATGCGCAAGGATTGATATTTTTTGCGTCTTGTGATATAATTTATTTGTAAGATATTTAACACAAAGACGGTGAAAAAAATGATCTGCAATTACAGTTTTGCATCAGATAAAAATTGGCGCAATGATTTTTTGGAGGTGTATTCTCTCGTATCGGAAACCCGAGATAGCTTTATCCAAGAGGAGTCGGCTATTAGAAACAGTTATAACGAAGAAAAACAAAGTTACAACTATATAAGCATCGCTCATAAGCAAAGGTTTACTGCAGGCACGCGTGCAATGCTTACTTGTTCTTTTGAAAAATACGGTGCGCCGCTTATTACATTGTCAAATTCCGTTGAAAAGGACGAAAGGGGCTTCCTGATATACGGAGATCATTATGAAATCGTTGCATATGAGGGCGGATGCAATGTTTGGTTTATAACTAAATCTTCCGACGGCTCGCAAAAAACGTATATCAATCAAAATCTTCTCAGACTCAGATTTCCGATAGAAAACGGGATGAAGATTGATCTTTCTGTTGCCGTAGGTGCAAAGCAGGGGTTCATCACGGTGGATATTTGCGGGAATAGCTTTGATATTCCCGTACCTAATCTTTCCGATAGTTTTATAATAGGATTTACGGCTTGTGAAGGAATAAACAGACTTTACGAGGCTGTTATTGAACAGTAAAAGCTTATTTAATACAAAAAAGCTGTCTCATTTGCTATTTTGCTTTTGAGACAGCTTTTTCATTACTTCTTTTTATTTATTTGGTCGAGGGGGCTTACAGTTTTGCCGTTGATGCGTATTTCGAAGTGCAGGTGAGGACCTGTGCTTCGGCCTGTGCTACCAACAGCGGCGATCTTATCGCCTTGAGCGACCTTGTCGCCTTTGGATACGTAAAGCTTACTGCAATGTGCGTAATATGTAGTTACATCATCCTCATGCTCGATGATAACGAGCTTGCCGTAATTGCCCTTTGTTCCGGCGAAAATAACAGTACCGCCGTCGGATGCGTATATCGGTGTTCCTTTGTTTGCGCCCCAGTCGATACCTGTGTGGAACTCCGTGCCGCGATAGCCGTAGGGAGAGGTGACTCGTCCTGTAACGGGCATAATAAACGTGCCTGTGGGAAGCCAGCGAGGAGGCTTGGTCGTTCCGATGGTTATACGCTCTGTGATGGGCTCGGAGATAACAGCGGTGGAAACGATCTCACGGGAGACCTCTTCGCCGTTGACATAAGTTACGTTAGCGGTTATTTCAGCTGTTCCGTTTTGACCTTTGACCTTTGTTTTCCTGTATGTAGTGTATCTGTCGGCAGTTTCTGTGATAACTGTCTCATAAGGGATAGTTTCCGTATAGACCTCGGTCTTTACGACTTGAACGTCCAAAAGGGGCATGACTGATTCCATATTGATGGTCATACCTGCTGTAAGCATGGATGACGTAAGACCGATATTGGCGGTCAGCGCTTCCTCGGTAAGACCGAAAGCAGATGCAATAGTTTCAGCCGTGTCGCCGCTTTTTACGGTATAACTGCCGCTTTGGCAAATATCGGAATTCATCAAAGCTACAAGCTCTTCCGTATCGTTTACAACGAGAGAACGGGGATATAAGCCGTATTCGATGGAAATATCGTTTGTGATTGAAACGTCCTGTGTCAAATTATCGGCAAAGGAGTTTTCATAGCAGTTGAGAGCAAAGCTGAGTGTCGTCTTATCCTCGGAAACGGCAACGGGAACTCCGTCAATGTTCAAAGCATAGCCGTGAACGATAAGAGAATCAGCATGCTCTATCAAAACGGCATAAAGCTCGCTGGAGTTATCCTCAAAAGTTTCTAAATTGTTGCGATTGACAACAACGCGGGAAAACTTGGGGATAACGGAAAGAGAATAGTCTGAGCTGATTATATCAGAAACGGTTTTGCTTACTTCGTCGGCAACGCTGTGATATTCAGCGGGGTCGGAAACGTAGCACTTGTATCCGTCGATGTCGAGTTCGTATGCCAAGGAAAAATGCATGGGCACCATTGCGAAAACGAAAAGCACGGAAAGCGCGATCGCCGCCAAAAGCCAAGAGCTCTGACGTGACTTCGCTGACTGATGCGTGTGGTTTTTGTGCGAAGCAAAAACTGATGACAATACTCTTTCGAGCTTGAACATGAACATTTCTTTATCGGAAAAACTGCTGTGTTTTTTAGCTTTTGTCGAGTGATTAATACCGCTTTTTTCAGTTATTGAATAGGTATTCTTTT
This sequence comes from Oscillospiraceae bacterium, assembly GCA_015067075.1. Taxonomy (GTDB): domain Bacteria; phylum Bacillota; class Clostridia; order Oscillospirales; family SIG530; genus SIG530. Next base: position 28,681 of record SVND01000005.1, on the reverse strand, counting down.
CGGCATTATTCAAAACATAAACCTCCGTAAATTATTGTAACAAATCGGTTACAAACCTTTAATATAATACAACAATATACGAAAAAAATCAAGTAAAAATACCTTTGGAAAATAAATATTGTGAAAAATCAACAATAAATAATTAACAAAGGTATTATAATTTAGTTATTATCAACTAATAATTTGGAAATTTTATTTACGTTTCCTGCGCCGACAGTAAGGATGATATCACCTTTTTCAGCAATATTTTTTACATATTCGGCAATGCGGTCGTCGCCGTGAATGTTCACGGCACCGGGAATAAGTGCGGCAAGGTCGGCACTTGAAATGCCGTATACATCAGCTTCCCGTGCCGCAAATATATCGGCTATAACAGCGACGTCTGCCTCGGCGAGAGCCTCGGCAAATTTAGGTAAAAGCGAGAGCGTGCGCGTATAGGTGTGGGGCTGGAAAATGCAGATTATTCGGCGATGCTCCATGCTTTTTACGGCGGAAAGCAAAGCTGAAATTTCAGTGGGATGGTGAGCGTAGTCGTCGTAGATATCAGCTCCGTTTACACTGCCCATGTACTGAAAGCGTCTGCCTGCGCCGTGGAATGAGGAGAGCGCTTTTGCAATATCCGCAGGCTCTGCTCCGCAAAGACGGGCGAGGGAATATGCGGCAAGTGCGTTATACACGTTGTATTTTCCGGGGATATTAAGGCTTGCTTTTGCGCAAAGCGCGCCTTTTTCATATATCTGAAAGGTGTGACAGCCGTGGCTGTTTACGCTTAAAATCTCTGCCGTTATATCGGCGTCACCGTCGATGCCGTACGTTATAACGTGGCGGTTGCAGTTTTGAGTAATTTCCACGGCGTTTTCATTGTCGGCACAAACGACGATAGTTCCGTCCTTGTCGATATTTTGAGTAAAACGGTGAAACGAGTCCTTTATATGGTCAAGGTCTCGGAAATAGTCAAGGTGATCCTCCTCGACGTTTAAAATTGCGGCAAAATGCGGATAAAAATTCAAAAATGAATCTGTATATTCACACGCCTCCAAAACCATATGCTTTTTACCGCCGATGCGCATTGCTCCGCCGATATCGGGGATATTTCCGCCGATAAGCGCCGTAGGATCTAAACCGCATTCCATCAGTACGAACGCCGTCATTGCGGAGGCAGTAGTTTTTCCATGCATACCCGAAACAGCTACGGAAACAGCGTAATCCCGCATTATTTCACCGAGAAGCTGTGCTCGGTTGATGGTCGGTATGTTTTGCTCCTTTGCGGCCATAAGCTCGGAGTTGTCGGCAGAAACAGCGGCAGTATATACAACGAGGTCGGCGCCTTTTATATTTTCGGCACTGTGACCTGTAAAAAAGCGGATACCGCAGGCTTCAAGAGTGAGCTTTTCTGCGTCGTTTCTGTCTGAGCCTGAAATGGTTTTTCCGTTTGAGGCAAGGATCTTTGCAAGGGAAGCCATGCTTATTCCGCCAACACCGATAAAATGTATGTGGGATGCGGCGGAAACGATGGCGGCGATATTATCGCGTGTCATAATGTGTCTCCGTTTCTGTAAATTAGCAGAGCTTAGCTTTGATAATATTGTTTTCGGCTGTCACGGAAAGAGTATCACCGTTTGTAAATTTACCGCTTGCAAGCTCAACGGCATAATTAAAATCATTGTGGCAAAGCTCAATGCGGCTGTCGCTTATGCTGATTACGGCAATCTGCGCGCAGGGCGGAAGATCGGGGGAAATAACGCCTTTCTCCAGCGCAAGATTTATGGCGCTGCATCCGTTTACTGTTATACTATCCTCGTTGAAAACGACCGTAACGGTACATCCGCTTTTTTTAACGGCGGAAACTGTCATGGTTTTTCCATTGGATGAAACGGACAGCTCCGTAAAATCGCCTTCGAAAACAAGACCTGCACGGAAGCTTTTGCTCCAATTGTAGCTATCCATAACGGGAAGAGTATCGTAGGTAGCCTCCCAATGGTGGCAGGGCGTATTAAGGTAACGGTCGCAGTAACGCTCGCTGAACATATGAACGTCGCGGAGCATGAGCTGACCGTCCTTTAAAAACAGATTAGCACGGTAATTTTTCGAGTTGTACCAAATGGAACGAATACCGCTGTTTGCCCAATCGGTCAGCGCTGTGTTCGCCGTAACGGGTGTCATGGCGTGAGCGGCTTTAAAAGCGGAGGAAGCTTCGGAAAGCGTTGCAATTTTTACGTTGTCTTTATCCTTGATGAAATCAGCAAGGACTGCATACTGCTCGGTAAGAGATCTTCCAAAGCCGGGCTCCCAGCCGAAGCTGTTTTCCTGACCGAGCTGTGTTATGGCAAACTGCATGGACTCGCTGTTAAGATATGTTTCGAGATACCAGCGCACCCAGTCCATATTGCAAGCATTTCCGTAAAAAGGCTCGATGGTGAAAAGAAACTTTTCCTTACCCGGCTCGTCAAAGGGCGTAGTATCAAAGCGTGCGCGGTCATAGGCGTATATGGGATCGTTTCCGTAAAATCGGAAAACAGGCGCGTTTATTTGTTGCTCAATGGTCTGAGCGGGGCACATAAGGTTATTTTTAGACGGATACCAGCCGTTATTGAAGTTGCCGCCCCAAAGGGTATAGGCATCGATGGAGACCTGCTCTCGGCAGATGAAAAATCCGCTTACACCGTACTTTTCCGTCATATACTGAACGGAAAAGCTGTCTAAAAGCCATGAGCCGACGGACTTGGGGTAACAGCCGAAAACGGAGCGGAATTTTTCCATGGTAACATCAATAAGCGTCTGCCGTTCCGAGGGTGTGTACGCCATGATAAAGCCGGGATCAACGTACCAATCCCAATCGTAGCCCTCGCGGCCGCGCCACTTCATACCTGCAGCTTCCACCATTGGGCGTACTATCTCAAGCCATATGCCGATCTCGTCGCTTTCCTTGCATTGCGTTGTAAAAAGCGTCGCAAAATCATCGCGGATGAAAGCGTCGTATTGAAGCAAGTATGTACCGCACCAGCCGTAGCTGTTGTTGAGCTCGACTACCTTTTGAGCGGGAGTGAAAAGATCCATTTCAACGCGCGGCTCAACTCCGCGAACAAAATGCACAAGATTTATATATTTAACCATTATCGTTACCTCGTTACAGCTCGCTTACTCTGACGGCGTTTCTGCCAATAAAAACGACCTGTGAAAGTCCGAATTTTTTTGCTTTTTCCTCGGCATAATCGAAGCCCTTGTAAAGATCAAGGGGCGTGTGGGCATCGGAGCCAAAGGTATAATATTTACCGCCTGCAAGGGCGTAAAGCTCCAAAAGCTCGTCGTCGGGAAGGGACTTTCCGATGGATTTCCTGAGCCCCGACGTATTTATTTCGAGCAAAATGTTCTTTTTGACCATAAGCTCAAATATGTCCAAAACGGTATCGCGGTCAAAAACGAGCCTGTTATAATAGCGCTTGGGAAAATCGAAGTGAGCCATTGAATCAAATCCGCCGTATTCAATGGCGTTTTTCATCTGCATATAATAAACGTCAAAAGCGTCTTCGCACGGTATTCCGGAAGCGACGACCTCGCTTGCGAAAAGGTCATCCATCCAAAAATGGATAGTGCCGAGCATGAAATCGTAGGGATATGCGCTGTACTGCTCGAATTCCTTTTTATATTCGTGCGGTTCGCCGAATTCAAGCCCCGAAAGCAGAATAAGCCTGTCGCTGTAGCGCTTTTTTACGGCTTCAAACTCTGCAAAAAACTTTTCGTGGTTATAATAACCGTAGCCGTTATCGTGAGGATTGAAGTCAATGTGGTCTGTAAAGGTAATGCACTTAACACCGATTTCCAAAGCGTGCTCGCAGTATTCGTGCAAACGTGCGTCGCTATCGTCGGAAAAATGCGTATGTGTATGTGAATCGCAACGCATGGCTACCTCTCAATTTCAGTTGCGCCGACCTTGCGCAAAGCAAGAATACGGCAATCGAAGGCTTTGTCCATTTCGGATTTGAATCTGTCAGCCATATTATCGGGAACGAAGCATTGTACCGTACCTGCAAAGCCACCGCCGTGAACACGAACTGCGCCGTTTCCGCAAAGCAGATGCTTTGCCAAAGCGATACAAAGGGTGATTCCCTGCTCGTCGGGAGCTTTCGTCGTGTATACGTTTTGATTGAGTGTTTCGGAGGAAAGTCCCGAAGCTGTTACGCAGGAAAGGAACGTATTAAAATCGCCTTGTTCAAGAGCAGTAAAACCCTTTTGAACGCGGATATTTTCATTGAAAAAGTGAATGGCACGCAAAACGGCGCGATCGCTTACCTTTTCGCGAAGCTGTGATACGCTTGCGATGACGTCGTCAAGGGTGCAAAAGCGCAGGGAAGGCTTGCCGAAAAACTGTGCGACAGCTTCCATCTCACGGCGGACTGAAGCGTAATCATCGGAAAGGTCGGCGTGGCTTCCGCCTGTATTTATAATGCAAAGCTTATGACCGAAGTCGGAAATATCCATGGGTAAAGTCTTGTAAACGGGCTGCGTCGGATCTTCAAAGTCGATGGTGACAAAGCCGCCGAGAGCGCACGCCATTTGATCCATAAGTCCGCAGGGCTTGCCGAAATAAACGTTTTCCGCGTATTGCCCGACCTTTGCCAAGGTGACTGCATCAGCGGCGCCGTTATTGTAAAGACAGCTGAGAATAAGTCCGCAAAGAACCTCAAAGGCAGCAGAGGAGGAAAGTCCCGAGCCTTGAAGCACGTCGGAGGTGATGTAGGCGTCGAAGCCGCCGACTGAATAGCCAAGCTCGTCAAAACGCGCCGCAATACCGCGGACGAGTGATGCAGTGGTGTTTATCTCGTCTTCACGGACGGAAAGGTCGTCGATGGAAATTTCAAAATAGTCGAAGCCTTCGGATTTGATGCGTATTTTGCCGAGGTCGTTTTTCTGTGCAGCGGCGAGCGCGTCGAGGGAAACGGCACCGCAAAGCACCTTGCCGTTATTGTGGTCGGTGTGATTGCCGATTATCTCTGTTCGTCCCGGTACGGAGAAAAAGCGGGGAACAGTACCGAAAAGAGCTGTAAACTCCTTTTCAATATGTGCCATGCGCGCTTCGTTGTAAGCGATATCTGAATATACTTGCTGTAATTTCATATTTATTGTCCTTTTCTATTATAGTTTGTTCTTAAAATATTATACCATTTTTTTGTCAAGTGTCAATAATTTAAATCGGGTAAAAAATAAAATTTGAAAATTATTTTTATTTGAGTGATAAACTTACTTTCTGAAAAAAATAAAATATGGTTGGCTATTTACATTTATCAAAAATACTGGTATAATGTAAATAAAAAGTTATAATGAACAAAGTGGATAACAGTCAGGAGAAGTTATGATTACTAAAAAAAGTGAGCTAGAATATTATTTACAGCAGGATGCAATTGCCTCATGGCGTTTAAAAAAGAATGGATTAAGACCGAAGCTGTTTGGCGATGAAATTTGGAAATTTCAAGTAGCTTTAAGAAAAACGGAGTATTATCATAATATTTGTCGAGGATCTAAAAAAATTTTTATAATTCATTATTTGTGGCATCGCTTTTTATTTCATCGACTTTCTGTGAAACTAGGATTTTCTATACCTATTAACGTCTTTGGACCGGGGTTGTCAATTCCTCATTATGGAACTATAGTTGTAAATAAAGCGACACAAGTAGGGAAAAACTGTCGGTTGCATGAAGGGGTAAATATTGGTGCTACAAATGGTAGTGCAGCGGCACCGAAAATTGGCGATAATGTATTTATTGGAAGTGGGGCTAAGATCATTGGCGACATTTCAATCGCTGATGATGTAGCGATTGGAGCAAACGCAGTTGTTGTTACGTCGATTACTGAAAAAGGAGTGACGTATGGAGGTGTTCCTGCAAAAAAAATCAGTTCTAATAACTCTCATTCTAATTTATGCAAGGAACTGTTTAAATAAATACCGATAAAACCGTCTATTTGGATATGCTTGCAGGCGTAAATACGCCTAAGTGTAAAAATTGTAGTAGAAAAACGGCAAAATTTGTGTTGACAAGGGTGTGCGAGATACTGTATAATATAGTTACAGAAAACTTGTCGGGAGGAAGCCGTGGGAAGACAGCTTTATGGCGGAAAACTGAAGATCAAACCGATGTAACAGCGCGAAGAATCCAAAAGGGAAATACTGAGGGATATCTTTGCGCTTTTTTTGTTGAAGTGAATTTTTTGTACTGAAAGCGAGTGATATTATGAAAAAAACTATAGTTGTTTTTATGTGTGCAATATTATGCTTTTTATGCGGATGTATGGCGGAAAACGACAGTCTTTTTGGCGAAGATACGTTTCTTGAATTCGTTAGCGAGGCTCTTTTTACAAAGGAATCTCCCGTAATTAAGCTCGATGGGAGTGCAAAGACACTGAAGCAAATACAAGCAGAAGTTGACGGCTACGTTGAGGAGTATGTGCCTGAGAAAAAATTGTATTGCTCGGCAATAGAATGGGAGCATGTAAATTACGGTGAAAAGACGTATGATATACGATTTATCTACTGCACGCCTGAAAAAGAAAACAGCGACGAGAGAAGCTTTTACGAGGTGTTTGTCGATTTGACCGAAGGTACTGTATTTGGTTTTCGCAATGCAGGACATCGCGGAGTGGGACTTTTTACAGAAGCTGTAGACCTTGCAAAATGGAATCTCGACAGCGATACTGCTCTTGAAATAGCACAAAACGAGCTGAACAAAGATGGATATGTGCCGGAGTATCTTTATGCCAGAGCTCTTGACGGAGAAAATGGGTGGTTTGTTAAGCTATACAATGACGATACAGAAGATTATTTTACAACAATAATATACGATGATAACCATATGAAAGGACAGGGGGAAAATGGATAGGTATGATGTGGTTAATTATATAAAAAATATGTTCCCTTATTTGATAGATCAAGCTATGGATAAGCTTGAGGATATGTTTGGAGATCGCTTGTATGAAAGTGAAACAACTTTTTATTACCAATTTCCTGCAGAAGCATTAAATGAATTCTTATTCAAAGCATTGAAAGAAAAATCCAATCAAAAACAGGTAGAAAAAATTTTTGATCTTTTTGAAATGATGGCAAATTCTGAAGACAAGCTTGTTACAGATTGTCTTCAAGTAGAACTACTCGAGCCATTATGGAGAGAAAAAATAGTGTTTGATCGCGCTTTACAGCTGATGCATCTCAAAACAAGAGAAGTAAATAAGGATATCGAACACTATCTTAAAAAACCTACGGAATAAACATTGTTTTGAAAGAAAACTATTGTATTAAAGTTGCGCTTGTAAACTCAAAATTTTATTGAAGATTACGGTACTGCTGATTGTGTAACGAGCGTTGGCTTGCCATATAAAAAACTGTTACTATATTGCTGTAAATTATGATAAAGGTATAACAGTCTGTATTAGAAATCATGGGAGGAAAAAGATGAACACAATAAAAAAAGCTGTCATGTGTTTTTTATTGCTCGTTTTTTTTACGATACAAATAACTGCAAATAATATTGCTTTTGCTTTTGATACTGTGGAATTATCAGGTGAGAGAGAAAAAAATGCCCGTGAAAATTTAAACTTTGCTTTAATTACGGAAGAACCGAAAAAACGCCCGATAATTTGTTTTGATGTTTTGAATAATGATACCATTGCAATCGGAACTGAATTTGGTAGCACAAGCACTGTAAGCATATATAACTCAAACGGTGATTTTAAATATGGATATAAATTTGAAACGTCCGGAAGTTATACTGTCGGTTTTGAGGACGGAAAACTTGTTGTGTATTTGGTGCGTAGTGACTTAGCTATAACATTAAACGAGAATGGTGATGTTGCGAAAGTACAAAAAATTTTAATGTCAAATGAAAATGAAAAATATTGGGAAAGCACTTATTCCACAGTAAGGAATGTGGATGGATTTAAATACGAATCTAGTGGAGAGATGAGTTTTATTCGCTTTTTTACGGGATACGATTATTATTTGGTGGCGACTGATGAAAACGGTAATGAACATGTAGTATATGATGTCAGAGATACAGGAACAGTGATAAATATACTGTCTTGGTGTCTTGTAATATTCTTAACAGGCTCTTTACTGTATGCAGTGATAAGAGTAATACGGATAATGAAGTGTGACAAAAATATGCCGTCACAACAGAAATGATTTCGAACGCGCTAAAGCCTTCTACTGAAGTATGGAACGGTTATCGAGTGATGATGAAAGGCGGAAGGAAAATAACGTATGAATGCAAAGACGATTGATGAACTTTTGCAAAATGCAAAGGAACGGGAAAAGGCAGAGTTGCTTGAAAAATGTAAGAGTATGCTTTGGGAGACTGATGACGGCGGAGAGAGAAATCGTCTTGCGCTTTTTTTGTTGAAGTGAATTTTTTGCACTGAAAAGGAGATAGGAATATGAAAATAAGAAATATGATAGTTATACTTTTGGTGATCGTTTTATGCTTCGCATCTTGCGGCAAACAAGATGAGGATATGAATAAGTTTGATGATGCATTGACGGACGATATAGATCAAAAGGTGGAACTGTATGAAACTGAAACACAAAAAATAATTCGGGAATTGGACGCGGCGTATGAGGAAGAGCTCGGGCTACCTGAAAACTATTCCACGACCGATTATGTGTTGCTTCATGCTAAATATGCAGAGAAGTGGGATCGTATCAGTGAAGAGTATTACAATAGATTACTCGATGCATCTTCTTATGTAACGGATATGAAGGATAATTGGGAGGAATATGCTGAAAAACAGTGGGACAGTTATGATAAATTTATCGAGGAGCAATATAGTAACGGAAGTGTAGGCAGAATATACAGGGCGTGTTATAATTATAAACTGCACAGAGAATGGGCTGTACATGTACTTGAATTATATGGTCTGGCATACATTGAAGAAATATATTTGAAGGAAAATTAAAAAGGTGTAGTTGTCTGGAAAGTAAGTTTTTGTACAAATAGATTAGAATAACGGAGGAATTATTTTGAATAAACCGTATGATTTGATTGATATTATAGGAAAACCTTTGACGTGGATTGGACGCGCTATAGATATGGGAACAATAGGTTTTGGTGAAAAGCATGAGACAATCGATTACAAAGGACAGAAAGTAATGAAAGCTGAGTATGCATTGCATTTACAAACGCCGTGGCGTATAGTGGATGAAAAAACATCGGAAATAATTGTTGCATCATATGATATGTATGTACCGAGATCCGACAGTGAATACACGGAATATTCAGAGGAATTTGATTGGGACATTCAAGGGAACAATCTGTATGATGAAATATGTGAAAAGCTTCGGAAAGAAGAGGTTTATGTAGAAAAAGTTTTTTTATCAAAGCAAAATGATATTAAAATTTGGTTCTCCAATCAAACGGTGCTGGAAACATTTACAAATCATTCTGACAACAAAGGTGAAACATGGCGATTTTTTAAAATATGTGATGAGGATGAGAGAATACCGCATATGGTTGCATATGGAACGGTTATCGAGTGGTAATGAAAGGCGGAAGGAAAATAACGTATGAATGCAAAGATGATTGAGGAACTTTTGCAAAATGCAAAGGAACGGGAAAAGGCAGAGTTGCTTGAAAAATGTAAGAGTATGCTTTTGGAGACTGATGACGACGGAGAGAGAAATCGTCTTGCGTTGATATTGTCAGATCATAAAGCAGACGGCACTGCGGAGATAATAATTCAGCTTTTAAAATCGGAAAAAACGGCAGGGAACAGGGGAACGCTTCTTTACGCACTTGGTGAGCTGGATTATACAGAGCATATTGATTTCATTTTTGATTTTATTTTAAACGGCAAATCATTTGAAGTTAATATGGAGGCGTTGAGGCTCATAAAAAAATATTTGCGCGGGACTGATGAAGAAACGATAAAAAAGCAAATTCCTTTTTTTGTTGAAAAAATAACGGACGAAATGGATGAGTTAAACGAGAAAATGCAGTTTTTGACGTATGCCATATACGGCATGACGCATTTTTTAGAAGCGGATGAATAGGCGTGCTCCCGAAGAATAGTCGATAATGATCGTTCTTTGGGAGCTTTTTGTTGTTATGTAGGAGAAAAAGGGGGGAGGAGGTGGGAATTTTGGAGCTGAAAACACTTCACCTTGAGCGGAAGGCTTTATGATATATCAAAAAGGAAGTACATTATAAAAAGTATTTGACGAATGACAAATTATAGTGTATAATAAAAAGAAAATATATTTTACGTTTATTTACGGAGAATATTCGAGATGAAAAACAAAATGATAAAACTGCTTACGGTATTGGCGTTTGCGGTGCTTTGCTTCGCGTCTTGTGCACCGAATGAGCCGAACGCTTATGACGAAACACCGACGCCGACTGTTGCAGAGGATATAACGCCGTCTCACGCAGATACACCTGTGGAAACGGCAACGCAAACTCCAACGCCTACTCCTGTGCCAGAATATGAAAACAGCTCCCTTGACAAAGACCTTGTCTATGAGGATGAGCATACGAAGGTGGAGCTTTCGGCAACGACCGATAACACGGGATATATGACTTTTATGATATATGTCAACGGTGCGCCCATCCGTGAGTTTGAAAACAGATACACGGAAAGCAATCACACCGTATACACCGTAAGCGACGGATACATATGGTTTGGAAATCTTGCTCCCTCTGTTGTATACGATATAGAAAACGGTACGGCAGTATCCTTCAATGAATTTGTCGGCGAGGCTGAAAACAACAGAATATCCGAATTTGCCGTAAAAAACGGCAAGGTAGTTTACGCGGTGCATACGGAGCAGTACGCTTATCATGTCAAAGCCTATGATATTTCCGCAAAAACTTCTCATGAGCTTGAAACGGTGAGCATTGTGGCTGAGCTTGCTGAGCTTTATCAGTTTGGCATATATGCGGCAGACGATTGTATTTTTTATAATGCCGTCATCGACGGTAAATACGGCAGGATAATGAAATATAATACGTCGGACGATGCTGTGTCGCAGTTTTTGGACAAAGCGTGGGTGCTTGCGGCGGACGAGCTTACGGGAAGCATAGTTTACCGTGACCTTATTGATTTTTTCCGCGCTGACGTTATTGAGCATACGTGGCTTGCCGACGCGGCGGACGGCACGAAGCGCAGACAGCTTGACGATGAATTTGCCGCTGATGTTTACAACGTCTTCTTTTCAAACGGATATGTTATTTTGACCGAGGACGGCAGCGACGGAAAGCATACTTATGCACTTGATGCATATACGGGCGAAAAAAGAGCGCAGTTTGTTTACAGCACCGATTTTTTGCCGGAAGTGCAAAAAATAATAGTGCAAAGCGAAAAAATACTGCTTATGCATAAGTATTACAGCTATAATGTAAACGACATCCGTGAAACATTACCGATAAAAATAATTACAGAATATATTGAGGGCTAAATGAAACTTAATCTTAACAACGTAAAGCTTTTGATATCGGCGGCGAAAACCTCAGATTTTCCCAATACAGATATTCCCGAAATAGCTTTTTCGGGACGATCCAACGCGGGAAAATCTTCAATGATAAATAAGCTTATCAACAGAAACGGCTTTGCCAGAACGAGCTCTGTGCCGGGAAAAACGGCAACGGCTAATTTTTACTGCATTGATAAAAAACTGATGCTCGTTGACCTTCCTGGTTACGGATACGCAAAGCGCGACAAAACGACGCGCTCCGATTGGGGAAGCGTTATCGAAAAATATTACGAAGCGAGAGAACAGCTTGCTCTCGTTATACAGCTTGTTGATATACGCATTGGTGCAACGGAAAGCGACAGGGCGATGATCGAATGGCTCACATACAACAATATTCCCGTTATCGTCGCCGCGGTAAAAAGTGATAAACTGTCCAAACCGAAGATAGCGCAGGCTGTTATGGATATTGCAAAGCAGGTCCCCGATGTAAAGGTAATACCCTTTTCATCGCTTGACGGAACGGGACGGGATAATATATGGAATTTGATAGAGGAGTTTACGGCGCAGGATGATGAGCCGACAGGAAAGGAAACTGATTAAAATGGGAATGCTCTACGAAAATACGGGTATAAATGAAAAGGGACATCTGACCTTTGCAGGCGTTGATACTACGGAGCTTGCAAAGGAATACGGAACACCCCTTTACGTAATGGATGAAAATATGATACGCGACAATTGCCGCAAGGCGAAGAACGCAATAGACAGCTATTATGACGGAAAGGGTATGTGTTGCTACGCATCGAAGGCGTTTTCCAGCGTCGGTATGTGCAAGATCGTTTCCGAGGAGATGCTTGGCATCGATGTTGTATCAAGCGGTGAGCTTTACACAGCGCTTAAGGGCGGATTTGATCCGTCGCGCATCGTTATGCACGGCAATTTTAAAACAAAGGCTGATATTGCATACGCCCTTGAAAGCAAGGTCGGAAGATTTGTTTGTGACAGCGTTGAGGAGCTTTCCATTATAAACGATATGGCAAAGGGATGCGGCTATACACCGCGTGTGCTTATGCGCATTACACCGGGTGTTGACGCCCATACCCATGATTTCATCAAAACGGGATGCACGGATTCGAAGTTTGGATTTACCCTTGAGGACGGCACGGCACTTAAAGCGGCAGGTGAGGTCATAAGACTTGAAAACGTAAAATTTGCAGGCGTTCATTGCCATATCGGCTCGCAGATTTTTGATATTGAGCCGTTTTTGGAAGCGGCGCGCCTTATGATGAAGCTTTTGCGTGACATCAAGACGATGTATGGAAGAGAGCTTGAGGAGCTTGATATCGGCGGCGGCTTTGGCATACGTTATCTTGAAAGCGACGATCCGCTCAGCTATGCCGTACATCTTAAGGCGATAGCCTTGACGATAAAGGAGCTTTGCGTTGACTACGGATTAAGACAGCCATTTCTTATGATAGAGCCAGGCAGATCTATCGTCGGCGCGGCTTGCACGACGCTTTATACGGCGGGCACGGTAAAGCATATCGAAGGTGTAAAAAGCTATGCGGCTGTTGACGGCGGCATGGCTGATAATCCGCGTTTTGCGCTTTACGGCGCGCCGTACACTGTGCTCAACGCATCGAGAATGAATGATAACGCTGATTTTACGGGAACTATTGCGGGGAGATGCTGTGAAAGCGGCGATATTATTCAGGAAAACGTTACGATTCCTTATCCCAAGTACGGTGATATTATTGCCGTGCTGTCCACAGGTGCATATAACTACTCCATGGCGTCGAATTATAACAGACTTGCACGAGCCGCAACGGTAATGATCAAGGACGGTCAGGCGCGCCTGTTCATAAAGAGAGAAAGCCTTGAGGATATTACGAAAAACGACCTGCTGTAAAGCTGAATGAAAGGTGTTTGTTATGGAAACGAAACAATTTTTGCGTAAATTTTTACTTAAAATGTTCCTTTTTGAGCTGGGTATATCAGTGCTTGTCCTTGTGGTTGCCGCTGTTTTGATGGCTTTGGCAGGCCCTAATATATACGCTCAGGTGATCATGACCGTATATCTTGTCTTTATGTACCTTGTTATGCCCTTTATCGAATCTTATTCGGAGGGCAGATCGGATGTAATGAGAGCTGAAATAAACCTTGTAAGACCCATGCCTTTAAAGGGGCTTTACGGAGGACTTTGTGCATCTATCATTCCTACGGTTTTGTACGTACTGTATCTTTTCATGCAGGATAACCATATTATGTGCCTTATTATGCGTTTTTACAGCGCCCAGTACCTCGTGTTTACCAATCCGGATATTGCGGGCTCTGTAATATATACGGGCTTGCTTTTGCTTCCGCTTCCCATAGTTTGCGCCGTTGCGTATTACCTTGGCGTAAGAAACGTACCTTTCCTTACGAAGATCATTTTGCAAAGACAAAAGAATGCAAAAATAAGCGATTTTGAATAGTATCATCTCCCCGAGCATATATTTTAACACGGAAAAAGCTTGGGGGGATTTCATTTGAGGCAAATTGTAAAAATTGCCGCTGTTTTCATGGGTGTATTTGCTGTGTGCGCCTGTGTAGCGGCGTTTCACGGCGAAAATGCTGTTGACGCATCCCTGACGGAGCAGCAGATAAAACAGACGTATACCGTTATTATTGATGCAGGTCACGGCGGTATGGACGGCGGTGCGGAAAGCGACGGAGTTTTGGAGAAGGATATTAACCTTGCCGTTGCAAAAAAGCTTGAAACTCTGATGAAAGCGGCAGGATATAACGTTATAATGACGAGAAGCGAGGATGTTTCCCTCGAAACCGAAGGGAATACCGTAAGAGCGCGTAAAAACAGCGACATACGAAACAGGCTTGCAGTTATTCAAAAAACGCCTTCCGCTGTTTTCGTCAGTATCCATATGAATAAATTCCCAGATAAAAAGTATTGGGGTGCGCAGGTTTTTTATTCGGAGAATAACGGAGAGTCGGCAATTTTGGCAGAGAAGATACAGACTTCGATGAAAATAAACGTTGCCCCTGATAATAATCGGGCGATAAAGCCGTCGGCAGGCAGCTCTTACATACTTAAAAACACGAATGCACCTGCTGTCATCGTAGAGTGCGGTTTTATGTCAAATTCCGAAGAGCTTAAGCTTTTATGTGATGAAAAATATCAGAAAAAAACGGCGTTTGCCGTGTTTTACGGAATAATAAACTATTTTAATGAAAAGGATGCTTAAATATGGCAAAGGCAAAAAAGGTTTTTATATGCCGCGAATGCGGAAATGAATCGGCAAAGTGGCAGGGCAGATGTCCTGATTGCGGCAATTGGAATACCTTTGAGGAGGTTGGCGAGGTTGAGCTTGCGGCTGTATCAAAGGCCGCGGCAGCTGTTGCAGACGGTACGCTGACCTTGCTCAGCGATTGCAGTACAGAGGATGAGCATCGCTATGCTACGAATATAAGCGAGCTTGACCGTGTTTTAGGCGGCGGTATCGTGAAAGGCTCGCTTATACTTTTGGGCGGTGAGCCGGGTATAGGTAAATCTACGCTTCTTTTGCAAATATGCAGCTCCCTTGACAAAAATCTTGATATACTTTATGTATCTGGTGAGGAATCGCTCAGACAAATAAAGCTTCGCGCCGACAGATTGGGCGTGAATAACGAAAAGCTGTATCTACTTTCCCATAACAATATATCGGCGATAACGTCCGTTATTGCGAAAAATAAACCGCAGATTGTCATTATCGACTCTATACAGACGATGTCCCATGAAGAAGTATCTTCTGCGCCTGGAAGCGTGACACAAGTACGCGAATGCACTATGGAGCTTATGAAAACGGCGAAATCTACGGAAACGGCAGTGCTTCTTATCGGTCATGTAAACAAAGAAGGTGCGCTTGCAGGCCCAAAGGTGCTTGAGCATATTGTTGATGCAGTGCTTTATTTTGAAGGCGACAGACAGTCGTCGTACAGGATCTTACGGGCTGAAAAAAACAGATTCGGCTCTACAAATGAAATCGGTGTTTTTGAAATGCAGTCCGCAGGTCTTTGTCAGGTGGAAAATCCGTCACAAATGCTTTTGGATGGCAGACCTGACGATGCGCCGGGCATCTGTACCGTTTGCCTTATGGAGGGTACACGCCCGATTATGACGGAGGCACAGGCGCTTGCGGCAACGTCGAATTATGCCATGCCGAAAAGAACAGCAATCGGCATTGACCATAACAAGGTGTCCATGCTCATAGCTGTCCTTGAAAAAAGGGCAGGCGTAAAGCTTTTGACGCAGGACGTATATGTAAATATAATCGGAGGCTTGCGCTCGGAGGACCCTGCCTCTGACCTTCCCATACTGCTTGCGATAGCTTCAAGCGCGAAGGACAAGGTCATCTCCGATACGGTTATTGCTATGGGTGAGGTTGGACTTGCAGGCGAGGTACGTGCTGTGTCGAATATAGACGTACGCGTAAGCGAAGCCATAAGACTTGGCTTTAAAACTATTCTTATTCCGCAAAACAACAAGCTTTCTCAAAAGCATGAGGGCGCGGAAATATTGCGTGTCAGAAATATTCGCGAGGCTTTGGCGCTTCTTCTTTGAGCTTTTCGGTAAAATATACGCAATCGTGATGCACGACGGCGGAATTTATGACGGTTTTTTGCGGCAATTCCAAAAAGCAAAAGCCGTCTTTTTGATGTATGCAATTATTGTTGCAATTTATCAGATTCAAATTATATCATCCTTTTTATTATGAAATGAGGAAAAGCCATGCTACTGCTCAACCGCTGTATAAAGGACAAAGTGAATATTGCTGATGCCATTTACACGGTGAAAACTCCTTTTAAGGAATATCCGCCGTCGGAGCATCCCGATATACAGCTTTGTAAAATAGGCGAGATGTATTTTACTGCGCCGTCTTATTATGAGTATTACAGCCGATACATATGCAAGGAAAAGCTTGTCTGCGGCAAAAGTGACATTGCGCCTAAATATCCTGAAAGTGTATCGTATAATTGCGCATATATCGGAGGAAAGCTTTTTTGCAACACTAAAACTGCCGACGAAAGCATAATCGATTTTTGCAATGAAAAGGGAATTGAGCTTATTCATGTAAACCAAGGATACACAAAATGCTCCATGCTGGCGGTGGGCGAAAATGCGTTTATAACGGCTGACGATGTGATAGCAGAAAAGGGCAGAAAAGCGGGATTTGACGTTCTGAAAATACGGAGCGGACATATTCTGCTGGACGGATATGATTACGGATTTATCGGAGGCACGGCAGGGATGATCGATGAAAAAAGCATTTTGTTTTTCGGAGATCCGAAGACTCACGCAGACGGAAAGGAAATAACACGCTTTATTATTTCCAAAGGATTTAATATTATTACATTATTTGACGGCACGCTTACCGATGTGGGCGGACTTGTACTTTTTTAAGTGCTATATATATTTTTTTGCTTATTTAATAAAAAGGACTTTACCTTTTTTGATTTTTATGGTAAAATAATAGCAAATTTTAAAAGAGAGGACCAAAAAAACAATGAGAAAATTCTTACTTCGCATGCTCGTTGCCTCAATGTGCTTTTTAACTATCGCCGCTGTAAGCGGATGCGATAAGGCACCGGAAGGAAACGACAACACAACTGAAACACCTGTTCCGACGGAAGCATCTACTCCCACAGAAGCTCCTACACCGACGAAAAAGCCGACTCCGTCCATGCTTTTGCTCACAGACGATACGACAGAAATAGTTCCTCAGAAGCTTGAAGTAACAGCTACTTCCGACGTTTTCACAGCTGATTTCGAGGACGGCAATATTCCCGAATGGATCAGCGGCGACGGTCAGGTCGTTGACAGCGATCTTATGAACGGCGCAAAGGCGCTTCAGATGAACGGCGGAAAGATCAGAATAAATCCGCAGATAACTCTTGACGACGAGGTTGCGGCTCTTAAGTTTAAGGTAAAGATAACTGAGCTTCCCGAAAGCCTTCAGGCAGACAACGATTTCCTTACGAATAACGAGCTTTTGCACGTTAGAGCAGGCGAAGCGGGACGTATTGACGCAGGCAATCCTTATTCCGCAAAGTTCAGAATGATCCAGAAGACTGCAAAAACAGGCTTCCTTGCAGGTAAGACAACTGATACAAACGCTGTTACAGACTTTGTACTCAAGGGCGCAAACGACTGCGTTTACGGCATGCTCGGTACATACGATATCACTCTTTACTTCACAAAGGACCGTTGCTATATTGAAGTAAATGACGGTGCAGGCCACGTTTCTTACGGTAACGCCCGCACGGTTACAAACGACTTTGTTTTTGCTGTACGCGACGGCGTAACTGTACTTTTCGATGACATTTCTTATTTCAGTGCAAAGCTTCCCGTATATGAAGCTGACGCATCCGTAAAGCGTTTTGTTGACGAAGGACTTTTCACAAATTACCTTTACAGCCATAACAGCATCGACGGCGTTGAATTTGAGCGTATCAGCAATGCCGCACGTATAAGCTACGGCAACTCCAGCACAACAAACTTCAACTCAGGTCTTTCTATTGATATGTTCAGCAATACAAAATATATCGCTGTCACATTCAAGAACATTGAAAGCAGCTACGGCGTAAACTATCCGCTTACAGTTGACGTATTCCTTAACGGCGTTCGTGAAACAGAGATACAGACCTTGGCATCAAGAGTCGGTCACGATTACACTATCGCATACAAGCTTCCCAGCGATGCCGCTGAATATAACCGCATTACTCTTCAGTTTGCCGCAAATATGTCCATCGCTGTAAAGAAGATCAAGATTGACGAGGGTGCTGTAACGGCACCTGTTCCGAAGGACGGAACGATCGTCGTTCTCGGCGACTCCATAACGGAAGGCGCTGAATGCTATCGTCCTGCTGACATTTGGGCGGCAGTAGTTGCTGAAAAGTACAATTTCCGTATGCTCAACCAGGCTGTTGCAGGCTGGTCCTTCGCAGGCTATAACGTAGAAGGCGATTACGGCGACATCAAGCCCGACTACGTTCTCGTTGCCAACGGCACGAATAACTTTGCAAGCGGTCATGAAACTGCAGAAGCAAAGCGCGGTCCTATTACATCGTCGATGAAGGCTATGATAGACAGCATCCATACAATATTCCCTGAAACAAAGATTTACGGTATTACACCTATTTGGAGAAATGACGAAAACGGCCCCAAGTGCACGCTTTTGGAGGTATCCGACATAATCAAAGAGGTTTACGGCGAGTACGATGACATAACAGTCATCGACGGCTACAACCTTGTACCTCACGAGGAAGCGTTCTTCTCCAATCCCACTTTGGCTCTCCATGCTACATACGCAGGTCATGCAGTATACGGCGAAAACATGGTAAAAGAGCTTATAAACCTTATCGGCGCTCCCAAGGAGCACGATTGGGTAGCAGAGGCTGCTGCAGCCTTTGGCAAATAAGAGAAGTAAAAAAGAGTTAACGGAATTTTCCGTTAACTCTTTTTTCGTCATTTAATTATATCGCTTTCCGTACCGATTCCCGGCTGGACGGCAGGAGCAACGGTCGGTGTAGGCGTGATGTTGTAATTGGGGTCCTCGCGGTATGACTGCGCTATCATAACTGCTGAAGCGCAGATGGCGGCAACAATAATTGCAACGATTATGAAAAGGATATTTTTTTTGTTTCTTACGGTGGGGCGTGCGTTCAAAAGAGCTGTTTTTACAAGCTCGACGGAGCGAAAACGGTACTCCGTATCAATAACTACGCATTTTTTTACAATGGCAGAAAGAGTGGTAATATCTGAGCTGTTTTCCGCATTGATTTCCGTTGAGCCGCTTATCATAAAGCGCAAAAGAATGCCGAGATCGCGAATATCGTACTTTATATCGTTAAATTCGCCTTCACAATCACAAATTATATCCGTAAGGAAAACGTCGGTATTGCGGATAATGACGTTTTCAGGCTTTAAGTTACCGTGGATGATATCGTGGCTTGCGGAGTGAAGCTCGGACAAAATATCGCATATACTTGATGAATAGTATATAGACTCTTCTTCAGTGAAAATACGGGCGTTAACAAGGCGGTCAAGGGAAATACCCTCGAAATATTCGCGGATGATATAGCTACAGCCTTCATCAGGAATATATTCAATTATTTTTGCTACGCCTTTACAGCTTATGGGAAGTAACATATCCGTGTGCTTTGCGGAAAGTCTGACAGTTTTTTTGCAAACGAATTTTACTCCGTCGCTTTTACGACTGAGCAGAAGTGATTTTTCGCCGAGAGATTCGCAAAAATCGTATTGCGTTTTTATATGCTGGGGGCAACATTCAAAGGAAAGCTCAAAAAATTCAGTCATATGAAATCTCCTTAATTAAAAATACCGTTATATTCGAACATATTGGCTATCATATCACGAAGTCCGCGATGCTCGTACATGGAAAGCTCGGGGTCGCGCGATAAAATATCGGAAGCGGCAGCTTGCGCCTGAGTAAGCACAGCCATATCGGAGGCGAAGTTTGCAACTCGTAATGCGGGAAGACCGTGCTGTCTGTCACCGAAAAAGTCACCGGGACCGCGCAGGGAGAGATCCTGCTCCGCAATGGCAAAGCCGTCGTTTGTGGAGCACATGACGCGAAGCCTTGCAAGAGATTCCTTGCTTTTTGTGTTGGACATAAGCAGACAGTATGATTTTGCACTGCCTCTGCCGACTCGGCCTCTGAGCTGATGAAGCTGAGAAAGACCAAAGCGCTCCGCATTTTCAATTACCATTACCGAGGCGTTGACTACGTTTACTCCGACCTCGATGACCGTCGTTGAAACGAGTATTTGCGTTTTTCCATCGGCGAAATCACGCATTATTTTATCTTTAACGGCAGGCTTTTGCTTTCCGTGCAAAAACTCAACGGTAAAATCGGGGAATATTTTTGTTTTAAGCTCGTTTGTGAAGGCTTCGACGGCTTTAAGTCCGTCGTCCTCTTCGTTTACTTCAATCAGAGGACAAACGATATAAGCTTGTCTGCCTTCCAATACGTTTTTGGCGATGAACCCGTATGCGCGTTGACGCTTTGTGTCGTCGATAAGGAAAGTATCTACCTTTTGTCTTCCCGGCGGAAGCTCGTTTATCACGGAAACGTCAAGATCACCGTACACCATCAGAGCAAGAGTGCGGGGGATAGGTGTTGCGGACATGATAAGTGTATGGGGATTTTCTCCCTTTGCACTGAGCCCTGCACGCTGACGCACGCCGAAACGATGCTGTTCGTCGGCGACAACAAGACCGAGATTTGCAAAAGTAACCTTTTCCTGTATGATTGCGTGGGTTCCGATGATAAAATCTATTTCGCCTTGTGATAAAAACTTGCAAACGGAGCTTTTTTCGGCGGCTTTCATACTTCCCGTAAGCAATGCACAGCGTATGCCAAGGGAAGAAAGCATGGGGGAAAGGGACTGAAAGTGCTGTGTGGCGAGAATTTCCGTAGGCGCCATCATAGCCGCTTGAAATCCGCTTTTTACCGCAATATATACAGCGGCGGCGGCAACGACCGTTTTACCGCAACCAACATCGCCTTGAACGAGCCTGTTCATAGGAGAATTTTTACCCATGTCAGCGGAAATATCGTTTATCGCGCGAAGCTGTGCGCCTGTAAGGGAAAAAGGCAGAGAAGAGATAAAATCGCGCGGATCACTGCGGCAAATTATGTTCGTGGTAAGTGACGTACGCCGTCCTTTTAAGTGAAAAATACCGAGGGATAAAAGCAAAAGCTCCTCGAAGATAAACCTGCGCCTTGCAATATCCAAGGTGTCAAAGCTTTTGGGAAAATGCATTTGCTCAAAAGCCCAGCGCCTGTGGGCAAGAGAAAACCGTTGACGTATATCGGCGGGAAGGGGATCGTTTTGCTCGTCTCCTCGCTTTGAAAACGCGGAGCGGACGGCTCTTTGAATAATAGTGTTTGTAATTCCGCTTGTCAAGGGATAAACGGGAAGGATACCTGCATCGTTTTCTTTGTTTATCTGGGGAGAGGTAAGCTCACAGCCGAAAAAGCTGATATTCACTTTTCCGCGGAAAAGCCACGTTGTCCCTGGTTTTAACTGCTGTTTAAGATAGGGCTGGTTGAAAAAAGTCAAAACGGCGTAAGCTGTGCCGTCGTAGATCCTTGTTTTTGAAACTAAAATACCGCTTGATGCGCGTTTTTCAGCAAAGGGCTCGCATATTTTAGCTTTAAATACACATATCTCACCGTTTTCGGCATCGACTATAGGCTTTGGAGTTGTCCAGTCGATATATGTACGGGGAAAATGGCGCAAAAGATCATCAACAGAGAAAACGGAAAGCTTTTCAAATGCCTTCGCCCGCTGTTCGCCTATGCCGTTTAATGAAGATAAACTGTTGGTTGCCATAAAATACCCCGTAAAGCAGTATTACATTTCGGAAGAAAAAAGTCCGATTATTTCAGAATATATTTTTTCCGCATCGCGTCGGAATTTCGTTTCAAAATGCTGTGCCTGATTTAACGTCGGAACGTAAAAAGATATGGACATTAAGGGCTCGTCAAGATCGTCGATAGAGCAGTTTACGGTATAACCCGTTTCTGTTTTTTTGTAATCACAGCGTATTTGCTTGTCACGGCGCAGGGTTGACAAAACGGAAAAAACGGAGCGCTCTGCCGCATCGCGTGCATGACGTGGAAGAGTACGCTCAAGCTCGCGAAGCACCTTATCTCCTGCGGCAGATATGGCATACGTTTGTTCGCCGTTTTCGTCAGTAACGATGATATTGCCAGAGTCGATAAGCTCGGGGATGCATTCGGAAAGCTGAAAATAATTTATAAGACCGCCGTGCATAGCTGAATCCGTCAGTATTTGCTTCGGTACGGCACGGCTTAAACGGCTTAAAATATAGAGAACAAAGAGTTTGATCTCCTGTTTTTCATATAAGGAACCGGGTTCACTCATTTTGGGTTGCTCCTTTGGTGTTTTTAGTGGAAGAAAAATCAACGCGGATCGTAGTGCCGACGCCGACGGCGCTTGAAAGCGTTACCTTTGCGCCGTAAAGCTCCGCAACGTGCTTTACAATGGCAAGACCTAATCCTGTGCCGCCCGTAGCCTTGGAGCGGCTTTTGTCTACGCGGTAAAAACGCTCGAAGATGCGAGCGTGATGTTCAGGTGGAATACCTATTCCTGTGTCAGACACGGTAACGGAATCGTTTTTGGCGGTTACGGTAACTGTACCGCCTTTTTTATTGTATCTTATCGCGTTATCCATAAGGTTGAATATAAGCTCACATATAAGGGCGCGTTCAGCGTATACGGTGCTGTCGTCATAGCTGGCGTTTATGGATACCTGTGCTTTTTCGGCGGAAAGAGAAAGAATATCAACGCATTCCTCGACACATTCCTTAAGCTGTACCTGCTGATACGATGTGACGGGAGTGCTTTCGGTAAGCTCGGAAAGCTTTATGATGTCGCTGATAAGAGATAAAAGACGCGCGGCTTCCTTTCGGATAATGGTGGCAAAACGGCAAATATCATCGTTTTTTGCAATACCTGTTTCTATCATTTCCGCATAGCCTGATATTGACGTAAGCGGAGTTTTCAACTCGTGTGTTACGTTGGCGGTAAACTCCTGCTTTATCCTGTCTATCTGAAGCTTTTCCGTAACGTCCATTGCAAAGCATACCACACCTGATTGCCGTCCGTCGGAAAGCACAGGACTTGCCATTATCTGCAGGTCGCGCCCCTCGTATTGTGTATATACCGTGTTATATTCACCGATGATAGCGGCGTTTATGCATTTTTCGGCATCAATATTTGAAGAGGTGAAAAGACCGCTTTCCTCAAGCCGTGTAATTCCGAGGAATTTATCTCCACTTTCGTTGGACATAAGAATATGACCTGCCATATCCAAAGCCAAAATGCCAACAGGCATATCGCGCATAATAAATTCGAGCTTTTCACGTTCGTCTGCAAGCTCGCGAAGCTGATTTCCTATAACTATGCGCTGATACCTGATCTCATCGACAAGCGGTATCAACTCGTCGTATGTATCCGAGTAAGGAGTATCATCGGAAACCTCGCTTTTATGTACTTTGTCGGCAAGGTGCTTTACAGGTGAAGTGATGAAAAATGAAACGAGAATGCCGACTAAAACGGAGAGACCGATTAAAATAAGAGAAAAAATAATAACTGCGATTGAAGAAAAATCAGTGTGCACGTTTTGGAAAAACAGAAAATAAGCTGAAATTGTAGCTGCAACAGAGAGGAAAAGTGATGAAATG
Organism: Oscillospiraceae bacterium; assembly: GCA_015067075.1. Lineage (GTDB taxonomy): Bacteria > Bacillota > Clostridia > Oscillospirales > SIG530 > SIG530. The sequence continues at coordinate 4,957 of SVND01000005.1, read as the reverse complement.
AACACAGAAAGGAATATCTTGCGTGTCATATTACCCTCCTATTTTGTAACCTACACCGCGTACAGTTTCGATAAGTGAACCGCCTGCGCCAAGCTTTTGACGGAGTGTTTTTATATGCATATCAACGGTGCGGCTTTCTCCCTCATAGTCAAAGCCCCATATTCTGTCCATTAGCTTTTCACGGGAAAAAACAATGTTTCTATTTGTCATCAAAAGCTTTAAAAGCTCGTATTCCTTATATGTCAATGTGCAGGGCGTACCATCGACACATACGGTATGGGCGGAATCATCAATGGTGATACATCCGCAGATAAGCAGATTGGGTGCTTCTACGGCGCGGGAACGGCGGATAAGCGCACGAACGCGGGAAACAAGCTCCATAATGCCGAAGGGCTTCGTTATATAATCGTCAGCACCGGCGTCGAGACAGCGCACTTTTTCGATTTCCGCAGTTTTTGCAGTAACCATAATAACCGGCAAGAGCTTTGTGCGCGGGTCTTGTCTGATGCGGCGCAAGATCGTCATACCGTCATCGCCTGCAAGCATTATGTCGAGCAAAAGAAGCTCAGGTAAAGCACCTGTGCCCATGGCGCTGAAAAGCTCAGCACTGTCGGAAAAAGCGCAGACCTCAAAACCGCTGTTTTTCAGCGCATATGCTTCCATTTCGCGAATATCGGCATCGTCTTCTACGATATATATCATACTTCCACCTCCATTTTATTTATTTTAGCATAATATCATCATTTTTGCAAGAAAAAAATGCTATATATGATTTTGTCAGCATAGATTGTTTAAAGAAAACAAGGATGGTGAGAAAAAATGATGGAAATTTTAACTGAAACGGTGTCTGTTATTTGGGGAATGCCGATGATACTTATGCTGACTGCTTGCGGCGCGTACTTTACAATAAAGCTTCGCGCACCGCAGATACGGCTTTTACCAAAAGCGTTAAGACTGCTTTTTACTTCATCATCCGAAGGGAAAGGAATATCACCGTTTTCGGCACTTTGCACCTCTTTGGGCGCGGCGGCAGGGACGGGGAACATTATCGGTGTCGCGACGGCAATGTATACAGGAGGTACAGGCGCACTATTTTGGATGTGCGCAGTATCACTTCTCATGATGGCAGTACAGTATGCGGAAAGCTTTTTAGCGGTAAAATATGCAACTACCGATGAAAACGGCAATAGAAGCGGTGGACCGATGGTATATATACGAAGTGCGTTCAAAGGTAAAGGTAAAGCTTTTTCGTATGTTTTTGCTGTGGCTGTAGCGCTTACGGCATCCATCGGTATGGGTAGCTTTCCGCAGGTAGCTTCAGTGAAAGAAGGCTTTTCGGAGCTTTTTGGAATATCGGAGTACATACTTGCACCTTGCTTAGCAGTTTTAATGGGATTTCTGCTTTTCGGCGGTGTTAAGAAAATAAGCCGTGCCGCAGCTGTAATAGTACCGATAACGGCTTTGCTTTATACTATGTCGTGTGTGGGAATTTTGTTTTTGAATGCGTCAAAACTTCCCGAAGCCTTTACAGCTATAGTAAAAAGCGCCTTTTGCGGCAGAGCGGCTTGCGGCGGATTTGCGGGCGCAACGATGGTGCAGGCTGTGCAAAGCGGCGTATCAAGAGGAATATTCACAAACGAAGCGGGACTTGGCAGTACACCTATGGCGGCGGCTGCATCTTCGAACGAAAATCCCTGTCACCAGGGGCTTGTTTCCATGACGGGAACATTTTTTGACACTCTTATAATGTGTACGCTGACAGGGCTTGTTCTGACCGTTACGGATACGTGGCATTTATCCCCCATACAAGCGGCAAGCATCGCATTTGCATCTGCATATGGTAAGGTCGGTGCAGTAATAATATCAATAAGTTTAGTTTTGCTTGCCCTAGCCACGATGTTGGGATGGAGCTTTTACGGTGAAACGTGCACGAGCTTTTTATTTGGAGAGCAAGGCAGAATGATTTTTAGACTGTTTTTTTGCGTGGCAATATTTTTAGGCTGCTTTGTTTCTCCCGACGCCTCATGGCTAATAGCTGATATTTTGAACGTGTTTATGTTAGTGCCTAATATGGTGGCGGTAATGCTTTTATCACGACAGGTAACCGTGGAAAGGAGCAGGTGAATGTACAGGTATATTAAGCAAAAACTCGGCAAGCTTTACTCACAAAAGCTGCATAGGTTTATCAAAATAGCAGTTTTTATTTTGCTACTTTGGATCGCGGTGTGTATCGCCCTATATACACAGGATACTGTAATGCCTATGCTTGTGAAAACGGCAAGATACAAGGTGAATTCCCTTGCGGTAAAAGCTGTGAACGACGCTGTGGATGCGGCGATAAGCGATACGCTTTATGATGACATCGTTAAAATGCGGTTTAACGGCGAGGGAAAGATAGCTTCTATTGAAACGGATGCGGCAAAGCTCAATGCGATCAAATCTGCTGTTACAAAGCAGATAGAGCTTGAATTTGCCAAAACCCGGGCGCAAAAAATTAAAATTCCCATTGGCTCTTTCACGGGAATAGGGATCTTTTCAGGGAGAGGACCGATGGTTACTGTCAAGGTGATGCCTTTAGGTATAGTCAGCATTGACTACGGTAATCTTTTTACGGATGCCGGGATAAATCAGACGCGCCATCAGATATTTATCAATATAACCGTTGATATGCAGATTTTTTTACCGACGGCAAAGGATGAGTACGAAACTGTGAAAACGTCAATATGTATAGCGGAAACTGTAATAATAGGCGACGTACCCGATTTTTATACGGACAAATAGAAAAATTCGGACAAAAAAATGTAAGCAGAAAGCGCCGTATGTTTACTTGACACGGGGGATTTACTATGTTATAATTTAGAAAAAACAAAGTTTGGGAGATATATAAAATGGCTGATTATAAAACGTATGCAACAAAACCTATTTTCTTTGAAAGAAATCGTGTAGGTCGTGTTTATACGGGTGGCAAGCTTTTCGCTGATTTTCTCGGCGACGAGCCTGTGGACGGATTTTTACCTGAAGAATGGGTGGCATCAAGCGTTCGTGCAATGAATAAAGGGAGCACAGACCCACGCGAAGGTGTATCGAAAATAGAGGGTACAGATATTTACCTTGATGAGCTTATTGAAAATTGCCCCAGGGAAATTCTCGGCACGAGAAAGAGTCTTGACTTGCTTGTAAAATACCTCGACAGCGCAGTAAGATTGCCTGTTCAGGCACATCCCGATAAAGCGTTTTCCCGCAAGTATCTCAACAGCAATTACGGTAAAACTGAGATGTGGGTGATCCTTGCCACACGTCCAGATGCAAAGATTTTCTACGGCTTTAACAGAAAGATAAGCATTGAGGAATTTTCCGATGCTGTCGAACGCTCTCTTACGGATAAAAACTGCCTTGCAACGTATCTCAATGAAGTGCCTGTAAAAGCAGGTGACGTATTTTTAATTCCGGGTAAGGTAGCTCACGCTATCGGAGCGGGATGCCTTATTCTTGAGGTTCAGGAGCCGTCGGATTTCATCGTTCAGCCTGAATATTGGTGCGAGGACTATAAGCTTGACAGACAGCAGATGTACATGGATCTTACTAAAGAGGTTGCCATGGGCTGCTTTGATTACGACAGCTACGGTATGCAGGTCGTTGAAAGAGGAAGAATGCTTCCCGTTGTTGTAAGCGACGACGGAAAGGTACGCAGTGAAAAGCTTGTAAATGAAGAGGACGGCGGTTGTTTCTCTCTTTATCTCCACACTATCAAAGACGGAGAAAAGACTCTTGACAATGGCCCTGCAGTATATATCGTAAGCAGCGGCGAAGGCGTTATCTGCGCGGACGGATACAGCAGAAAAATAACTAAAGGCAACTATTTCCTTTTGCCTGCCTCCTGCAAAGGAGCATATAAGGTCTGCTCTGAAAGCGGACTTGAGCTTATGGAATGCTTGCCACCGAGGGAGTAAGACGTTGAAAAGATTTTTTTCGGCATTAGCTGATTTTTTCGTGAAAATGGACTATATGACTATTTCTATTGCGATTGCGCTGTCGTCGCTCGGTCTTGCCATGATATACAGCGCAACACGTTCATTTTCAACGGATAAATTCATAATAGTACAAAGCGTGGCTTTTGTAATATCTATAGCGGCGATGTTCGTGCTTGCGGCGTTTGATTTCAGGTTTTATTCAAAAATGTGGAAGGTCATTATTGCGGCGACAGCTGTAGCTCTTGTGGGAACGCTTGTCATCGGCTACAGTATGGGCGGAAATAAGTCGTGGATAGCCATAGGACCTGTCAATATTCAGACGTCAGAGATTGCAAAAATAACGTTTTCTATCACCTTTGCAACGCATTTGTACTCAGTTAAGGACAGGCTTTCGAAAGTGAAAACGATGCTTGGAATATGGATACATATGGGACTTATTGTAGGTCTTGTGCTTTTGCAGGGAGATATGGGCTCGGCACTCGTTTTTATATTTATGTCTGTTTGTATGATGTTTGCGGCTGGCGTGAAAATAAGGTATTTCATTTTCATGGCACTCGTCGTAATATCTATAACGCCCGTGCTGTGGATACATCTGCTTAAAGAATACCAGCGAAGCAGGATACTCGTTGGCTTTAATCCTCAGCTCGACCCGCAGGGATACGGCTTTCAGCCGCTTCAAAGCTTATACGCTATTCAATCCGGCGGACTTTTCGGACTTGGCTACATGGACGGTGTCAGAAGCCAATCCAATACGCTTTTACCTGCAAAGCATACGGACTTTATTTTCGGCATAATAGGGGAGGAGCTTGGCTTTGTCGGAGCGATGGCGGTCGTCTTGTTGCTTGCGGCGATGGCTATACGAATCCTTTATATTGCACTTCATGTGCAAAGTGATGCAGGCTCCATAATGTGTGTCGGCATTTTCGCAATGATAATGTTCCAAATGTGTGAAAATATCGGCATGTGCCTTGCAACTTTGCCTGTTA
>SVND01000070.1 GCA_015067075.1 Oscillospiraceae bacterium | reverse complement strand
GCCTTATCTTAACTATAACGCTATGGGAGCAAAGAGATTGACCGTCAACCACTGCCTCAAAGGAGGACGGCGCACCCATAGCGTTATAGTTAAGATAAGGCGGCGCGGGATTGGGATTTGCCGCCATCATGTAGCCCGACGCATTATATGCAAGCGCGACCCATCTGCCGTCGCGCATACCTTCTTCAAAAACAAAGTCGCCCGTCCTGTAGCTTACAACAGGCTCTGCTTCCTTCGTCACGTTTACATCACAAAAAAACGTTTTATTCATTTTACACCCTGCCTTTCAGCGTTGTTATGCCATAATTATATTACATCGGCAGAGATTTGTAAAGAAAAAAATCGAATTTGCAGGCATTATTTTAATGAAAAAACGTGCGTGTCTACGGTGGTGACATTTCGCGGCAAAGGTTACCATAAAGGTAAAAGCAAAGTAGGGACGAACTGCGTTCGTCTGCGGGCTATTCATGAATCGCCCCTACTGCTTGCAAAGCCGTAATCCACCAGTTTTGGACAGTCGGGACGCCTGTCCCTACGATGGTGAGAGAAAAATCACAGCAAGGTTTACGGCTGTTTTATCAGTAAAAAAATCTTCGTGCGGAGCATTTATCCCCGACGCTCAATAAACAATGTGAAATGGTAGAAAATCTGCACAGCGAATAAGAGGAGCGAACAAGTTTGAAGTGAAAACAATTAAAAAAACAACAATTTAGCTTAAAAATTACGACAAAAACCACCGAGCATATCTTACCGACGAGCAAAAAGCGCTTTTTCATAAACGCGAGGCAGAAAATTTGAAGCAAGCAAGATGATGAAAAAGTCGTTTTGATGGGTGGGGTTCTTAGGGGAGGGAAGAATCGAAACTTCCCTCCCCTAAACGGCTTCTTTTGCCTATTTCTTCTCCGCAGAAGAAATAGGCGTATAATCAATAAATCAATAAAATAATATCAATGCAAAAAAACAACAGTAACGCCCTCTCCGTCACAGCTGCGCTGTGCCACCTCTCCCAGAGGGTGAGGCTTTTTCCGCGCCGTTGTTTTTAGACAGTCGGGACGCCTGTCCCTATGCTAGAAAATCTGCACAGCGATAATAGGTACACCATGGGCGAACACAATTCGCATCTACAATAATGCAAAAAACAGGCGGAGATCTCCGCCTGTTTTAATGAGCTTATTCGCTTATGTATACAGCACCCGTCATGTCTCCACCTTTTCCAACGCCTTTTTCCGTGAAAAAGCAATGCAAGTTATTGTAATCATCGTAAAAACTAAACCATGCACCACCCAAAATTCCGTTTTTCTGAACACGAATCGACGACAACATAGTCACGTACCCATCTTTCGGCGGATACTCTCCGCAAGGCGGTAATTTCCCCGAAAGTCTGTCACCGAGCTTTTTCCAAAAAGGTGCATCGTAATAAACAGATTGCTTGGTAAGCTCATACACTTCGCCGTTTGCCGTTGCCGTACCGCTTATGATACCGTCACCAAAAAGGCTCGTTTTATAAACAAGGTCAAACTCAACCGTAAGCTCCTTCGGCGTGATCTCATTTTCCAGCTCTTCTTTTTTAAGATGTACATCATAGGAGCGGTTTATATGTATCTCTTTTTTAGCCGCAAAGGCAAGCGCAAAAAACGCTATCAGTATTACCGCAGTTACCGATACTATTGTAATGACAGTTTTTTTCATGAGCAAGCTCCCTTCGTACGTTTGATACATTTACATTTTAACATAAATCAGTATTCATGTCAATATTTTTCATGTTAATATTTTGCAAATTTATATTAACGTACGGCGAAGTGTGTCAATGAAAATTTGAGTGCATTCCCTATCGTGGTATTTTTCTACAAAAACAATAAGAGCAAACGCTCGGATGACCGATGTTTGCTCTTTTCGATTAAGTTATTGCTTAGTCGTTTGTGTAAGGAATAAGTGCGATGTGTCTTGCACGCTTAACAGCAACAGTAAGCTGTCTCTGATGCTTTGCGCAAGTACCTGTGATTCTTCTGGGAAGGATCTTTGCGCGCTCAGAGAGCATTCTGCGATACTTTGCGATATCCTTATAATCGATATGTTCGATCTTATCTACACAAAAGCTGCAAGCTTTCTTCTTCATCTTCTTGCCTTTGAATGCAGGCTTTTCGGAACGTTCTCTATCCATTGTAGCTTAACCTCCTATAACAAAAATTAGAACGGCAGCTCGTCGTCACCGGCACCTACAGAAAAACCGTCAGGGCCGTCAAAATCAAATCCGTCAAATCCCGAAGGAACATTGTTTTCGGGACGAATCTGGCTATAACCGCCGGAAGGAGAAGCAGAAGCGGAGCTACGGGACTCGACGAAGGAAACCTCGTCTGCCACTACCTCAACGCTTTTTCTTGACTTACCGTCATTATCCTTCCACACGCGGGTCTGAAGTGAACCGACAACAAACATTGCACTGCCTTTGGTAAAATACTTCGATACGAATTCAGCGGTGTTTCTCCAGCAAACGACGTCAATAAAGTCTGCCTGAGGCTGTTCACCCTGCTTTGTGAAGCGTCTGTTGACTGCTAAAGTAAAACGAGTAACGGAAATGTCCGAAGACGTGCGCTTAAGCTCAGGCGTATCTGTAAGCCTGCCGCCAAGCATTATCTTATTAAAATTAAGTGCCATTTTACTCCTCCGTCTTACTTCTTGATGATGATCGTGCGCATAACGCCTTCTGTGATCTTATAGACACGGTCAAGCTCTGCGGGGAAATCGATATCGGACTTGAAGTTGATGAGTACATAGTAACCCTCATTCTTATCGTCGATTTCATAAGCAAGTCTTCTCTTGCCCCATGTGTCAACCGATTCGACCTCGCCGTTTGCCTCGATGAGTGCCTTGAACTTATCGACAAGTGCGACAGCTGCCTCTTCACCGTTGGAAAGATCTGCTACAATGATTGTTTCATAGCTTCTGATTTCTTTGCTCATTTATCTACACCTCCTTTTGGACTTATGCCCTTTACCTTTAGTAAAGGGAAGGAAATTGCGGACATACTCATCCGCATAATTGACGCTTTGCTTATTTTACACTTATTTGTCCAATTTGTCAAGCCTTTTTTTATTCTTTTTTTGATTTTTTCTCATTATTTTTCCGTTTTAATAAAAAAATCAAAAAATCTATTGAAAATTTCACCAAAAGCGTGTATAATATCGTAGTTAGTATAATTATAATGATTTTGGAGGAATATAAAATGAAAATTCTCGTTATCAATGCAGGCAGCTCCTCGCTTAAATATCAGCTGTTCGATATGACAAACAGATCCGTTCTCGCAAAGGGTCTTTGCGAACGTATCGGCATCGAAGGCGGTAAGTTCAAATACACAGCCGCAGGCAAGGATGCCATTGAAGGTGCTGTTGAAATGGCAACGCACGCTGACGCTATCCGCGTTCTCACAAAAAACCTTACCGACAGCGAATACGGCGTTCTTAAGAGCATGGATGAGATCGACGCTGTAGGTCACCGCGTTCTTCACGGCGGCGCAAAATTCTCCGCTTCCGTTCTCATCGACGAAAAGGTAAAGGAAGCTATCACTGAATGCATCCCCCTCGGCCCTCTTCACAACCCTGCAAACCTTATCGGTATCAACGCTTGCGAAGACGTTATCAAGGGTGTTCCTCAGGTTGCTGTTTTTGATACTGCTTTCCATCAGACAATGCCCGATTACGCATATATGTACGGTCTCCCCTATGAATTTTACGAGAAGCACGGCATTCGCCGCTACGGCTTCCACGGTACTTCTCACCGTTACGTTTCTGCCCGTGCCGCTGAATTTATCGGCGCAGATCCCGCAAAAGGGCTTAAGATGATCACCTGCCATCTCGGCAACGGCTCCTCCATCGCCGCTGTCAAGGACGGTAAGTGCGTTGATACCTCCATGGGCCTTACTCCTTTAGAGGGTATGATAATGGGTACACGTTGCGGCGCTATCGACCCTGCTATCGTCGTCCGTCTTACCGAGCTTGGCTACACTCCCGCAGAGGTCAACAACATCATGAATAAAAAGTCCGGCTTCCTCGGTATTTCCGGCATTTCCAGCGATTGCCGCGACCTTTGTGCCGCCGCAGATGCAGGCAACGAGCGCGCTCAGCTCGCTCTCAAGATGTTTGAATATGAAATCCTCAAGTACATCGGCTCTTACTCCGCCGCTATGGGCGGACTTGACGTGCTCGTTTTCACAGGCGGTATCGGTGAAAACACCAAGGAGCTTCGTCAGAGCATCGGTGACGCTCTCGCTTACATGGGCGTTGCTGTTGACAGCGAAAAGAACAATGTACGCGGCGTTGAAACAGATATTTCCGCTGCAGGCGCAAAGGTCAAAACTCTCATTATTCCGACAAACGAAGAACTTATGATAGCTATGGACACAGCCGAAATAGTAAACAACAAATAATCTCTTACGGGGCTGGCTTCAGCCCCGCATTTTTTTACGGAGAAGCTTATGTTTCATTTAAACGGCTCCGCCTTTTCCTGCGGTGCAGTCATTGCCGAGTTTGACCCTTTTCACGAAGGTCACGCTTACCTTTTGTCAAAAATACGAAGCAGTAACGATGCTGTTATCGTCATACAAAGCGGCAATTACGTTCAGCGCGGAAGCAGTAGCATTATGCGCAAGCATATGCGTGCGAAATCCGCTGTAATGGGCGGCGCCGACCTTGTGCTTGAGCTTCCCGTTCCCTACTGCATGGCAGGTGCTCAGCGTTTCGCCTTCGGCGGCGTTGCCATCGCAGACAAGCTCGGTATTTGCGACGAGCTTTGGTTCGGAAGCGAATGCGGCGACGTAAACGAGCTTTCCCGTATTGCAGACGCTTTGCTGACGGAGCAGTACGCAATGCTTTTGCGTGCACAGCTTGACAGCGGCGCTACCTTTGCAAAGGCTCGCGAAAACGCCCTTACCGCAATTTGCAATATCGACGGCAAAACACTCTCGTCACCGAACAACATTCTTGCCATCGAGTATATCTATCAGCTTAAAATGCTGAAAAGCAATATCGTACCGCGCACCGTCACTCGCCTCGGCGATAGCCACGGAAGCGAGGACGTTCACAGCACATATCCCAGCTCATCAGCCTTACGCAAATCGCTTTTCAGCGGTGACGATTCCCGTTTACTCCCGTTCGTAAGGGATATCTGGGAGCAGGAAAAGGCTGATATGCGTGCACCCATGTCACTTAAAAATGCAGAAAATGCTTTTTTACACGCTTTGCGCAGTATGAGCCCCAAGGAGCTTGCGCAAATTTACGAGGCTGATACGGGCATTGCATATCGCATCGTCGATTGTGCAAACAATGCCGACAGCATCGACACGCTTTACGCCACGCTGTCCACCAAGCAGTACACCGATGCACGGCTTCGCAGAGCTTGCCTTGCCGCATTTTTGGGAATAAAAGCAAGCGACCTTGCCGCAGAACCCGAATTTACAAGGGTGCTTGCCTTCAACGACACGGGGCGCACGGTGCTCAAGGCTTTGAGCGAAACAAGCAAAATAAACGTCAACGTAAAAATGGCTGACGGCGATGCAAGCGACGTTTCCCTCAAGGCTGACCGCATATCTTCACTGCTTTTCCCAAAGATCGCAAGCGCCTCCTTCGATTTCACTTGTTCTCCGATTTACCTTCGCGGTACACATAAATAAAAGGTGGTTATTTTTATGAAAAAGATTATTTCCTTGTTTTTAGTCCTCGCTCTTTTGCTTTCATTTTCGCTGGCATTTACCGTCCGCGCCGAGGGTGAAAATATGCTCACAAACTCAGGCTTTTCAGGCGGTACTGCAGGCTGGACAGGCTGGGCCAACGACGAAAGCAAGGCTAAACGCGGCGTTGTTTACGGCGAAGGCTCAAACGAAACGGCTGTTTACTATCTTGAAAACACAGCGGAGATTCCCCACGCCGTATTTCAGTTTCCCAAGGTAGAGGTCGGTAAGAAGTATTACGTTGCCGCCGACGTTAAAACGGAAAACGTAGACGGCGGTCACGGCGCAACCCTTGGCTTTACAGGCTATAACGCTAACGGCGATTGGTTTTGTGAAACGCTCAGCAGCGGTCTTTACGGCACAAACGATTGGACGCGTCTTGAGTTCGAATTTGAAGTACCCGAAGGCGTTGCAAGTTGTACCATCGGCTTCCGTCTTTGGTTTGCCACAGGTAAGGCTTGGTTTGACAATATCTATTTCAGCGAAGCGTCAAGCATCGTCAGAGAGGATGAAAGCGGCGTTCGCACTCTCACCCTTTCCCCCACCGCAAACAAGTTTGCCATCGACTCTTACGGCTGTGAATGGGACCCGAAGCTGTATCTCAATGCGAACACAAGGCGCGGTGTCGGCGACGATGACCTTGCTCTTATCAAGGAGCGTATGGAAAAGCTGAACATTCAGCGCGTTCGTATGATGATACTGCCCGAATGGTTTGAGCTCAAAAACGACAACCGTGACCCGTTTACCGCAAATCCCAACGGCTTTGATTTCGATAACGATGAAATGAAGAGCGTTTTTGCCTACCTTGACGTTTGCCAGCAGCTGGGAGTTAAGGTCACGCTCACTTGGTGGGGCGCTCAAAGATACGTCGGCGACGGCTGGCTTGCATTTGACGCCGTTTCCGATTGGGTAAGTGCGCCAAACGACCTTGATGAGATGGCGGAAAACATTGTTTACCTTATAGATTACGCTATAAATACCAAGGGCTATACCTGCATTACTGACCTTATTTTGCAAAACGAGCCCAGCTACTCCTTCATTAAAAAGCCTGGCGTAGCCGATATAGATTACTATATTGAATATTACAAAACTGTTTATAACCGCCTTAAGGATGCGGGGCTCGGCGATAAGATAACCATGGTTGGCGGCGACGATGCGGAAAATATCAGCTGGTTTAAAAAGGCTTACGACGGTCTTAAGGATATTTGCGGCAAGTTCAACTCCCATTGCTACAAGGGCTTTGCCTCCGATTACAACATCGAAAAAACCGTCCAGAATTACACCTCCCAGCGCACCCAATACGCCACGGAAAAGCCCTTCTATATGGGCGAATTCGGTGACGGAAGCACCGTCGGTGCATATACTGCCACCTCCGTCGATACGTACGAGCGCGGTCTTTTCCTGCCCGTCAGCGTTGTCAACGGTCTTAAGGCAGGCTCTACAGGCTCCCTTTATTGGCCCTTGCACGACGTTTATTATTACGACGGCGACCCCAACGACGGCTCTAACGGCGGTCTTATGAAAATGGGACTTTTCGCCTATAAGACAGACGGAAATTGGCGTGTCCGTCCCACGTATCACGCTTGGGGCTTGATCTGTAACTACTTGCTTCCCGGCTCTCAGGTCTACGATATTACTTGCGATTACAACAAGCTCGACACCGTTGCGGCGCAAACACCCGATGGCGATTGGACTATCCTTGCCGTAAACCGTTCAAATAAAACGCAGACGGCAACGCTCACTACGGATAGAATTTCAACGCCGCTCAATTATTACCTTTACAACCACGCTACCGTTACGGAAAGTGATGAAATAATCGGCGCTTCCAATGTGGTTTATGCGAAAAACGACACCTTCTCATTCGATATACCTGCTGAAAGCTTCGTTGTGCTCAGCAATATCGGCATGGATAAGTCCGCCACACTGGGCGGCGAGCCTTCTGCATGGGCAAAGGAAGAGATCCTCAAGGCTCTTGAAGCTGACCTTGTTCCCGCTCACGTTAACAGCAACTACACAACGGATATTACAAGAAGCGATTTCTGCGATCTTATCATCAAGATGATCGAGAAAAAGAGCGGCAAGGCTATTGCTGACGTGATCGCAGGCTACGCAGATGCAAAGGCTGACGTATCCTTCCCCGATACAGATAGCGCAAACGTAATTGCAGCGGCAAAGCTTGGCATCGTAAACGGCAGAGCAAGCGGAGCATTCGATCCGACAGCAAACATCACACGTCAGGAAGCAGCGAAGATGCTCGCACTTGCAGCAAAGGTACTTGGCGCTGATATCACAGCAAGCGAAGTAGCATTTGCGGACGCAGACGATATCTATGCATGGGCAAAAGAATTTATTTACTATGTAAATACGATAGGTGTTATGAACGGCACAAGCACGACAACACCTCCCAACTTCAGCCCCCTTCGCACATACACGAGAGAACAGTCCATCCTTACTGTTTACAGACTTTTCAATGCTCTGTAAGAACAATTAAACATCAAAGAGCAGGGTTTCATCCCTGCTCTTTTTACATGATTTTGAGTCATCCCATCATAAGTGACAGTGTTATCTCTCCCTCAGTCTTTTTGCCTTCGGCAAAAATCCAGCTCCCTCCCAGAGGAAGCCTTTTATATGCTACCTGAAGAAAAGGCAAAGGCTTTTTTCCACCTCATCCGTCAGCTAAAGCTGACACCTTCTCCTCAAGGGGAAGGCTCTTTCCACGCCGTTGTTTTCGGACAGTCGAGATGCCTGTCCAGTAACGCCCTCTCCGTCACAGCTACGCTGTGCCACCTGTCTCGCTACGGCTCGGTCACGCTCACGTTTTGACAGTCGCACAGGGCTGTCATTCATTACGCTAACGCCGCTTCGCTACCCTCAAGGGGAAGGCTTTTTCAGGCTTCTCCTTGAGGAGAGGCTCCGCCGCAGGCGGTGGTGAGGTGTAGGCTCGCAGAGCCGTTATTTCCTTTTGTTTTGCACAGGCAAGAAACCTGTCCCTACTGTGAAGCAGGGAAACTCACAGCGCTGCTTATGGCTATTTTATCAGGAAAAAAGTCTCCGTGCGGAGCATTTATCCCCGACGCTCAACAAATAATGTGAAATGGCAGAAAATCTGCGCAGCGAATAATAGGAGCGAACAAGTTTGAAGAGAAAAAACAATAAAAAAAACCAACAAATTAAGCTTTAAAATTACAACAAAACCACCGAGTATATTTTACCGACGAGCAAAAAGCACTTTTTCATGAAGCCAAGGTGGAAGATTTGGAACAAGCAAAAGGATGAAAAAGTCGTTTGAGAGAGTGGGGGTTAAGGGGGCGAGAGGGATCGAAACCTCTTGCCCCCTTACGCCTTCTTTTGTCCATTTCTTCTGCGTAGAAGAAATGGACGTATAAAGCAATAAAAAATATCAATGTAAAAAAGCTATCGTAGACACCTCATCCGTCAGCTAAAGCTGACACCTTCTCCTCAAGGGGAAGG
>SVND01000069.1 GCA_015067075.1 Oscillospiraceae bacterium | reverse complement strand
CATACGATATGTACGTACAGCTTATTTCACCTGAAAAGGCAATGGGGCTTGATTTCAACGTGACCGATGCTACACGAAGCTGGGGTGAAGTTGAGCTTATACCGATGGGCGTTTTGACGCTGGAGCAAAGCATCGACGATTATTATACAGACGCTGAGCAGGCGGCTTTTTCCCCGTCAAACACGGTAAAGGGAATTGAGTTGTCCTCCGATAAGCTTCTTTCTGCGCTGTCGTTTTTTATGCCCGATGCCGACAGATACAGACTTGGCGCAAATTACGGTGAGTTTGATATAAACAAAAGCAGCTTTGGCTGTAAAAACTGCATACAACCCCGTGTTATGGGAGAAATAAGCGGTAAAAAAAGCGATGATTTTACCGAGGCGCAGGTATTTTACCGCAGTCTTTCGCCCCTTGAAAGGGAGCAGATGACGTATAACCTTGCATTTGCTATGAAAAACTGCGATACAGCTGTTGGTGAAAGGCTGATAGAGCTTTTTACAAATGTTGATGACGATTTCGGCAACAGCGTGAATGTCGCATGGGATTCAATAAAGTAAGCAAAAAAAATGCAGTGAGCTTTCACTCACTGCATTTAATCTTTTATATATCCATTATGTCTTCGATGTGGGAATCGATCTTGGGAGCAAGCTCCTCGGAGATAGCGGACCACGGCTCACCCATAAGGGGACGGAACCAAATATCACCGGAGAAGTTGATCATGATTTCGAATGCTTCGGAAACGTTGGCAACAGGTGTGAACTTATCTTTATAAAGCTCATCGAAAACCCATTTTTCCATTTCATAGGGCCAGCCGATGGATTCGATCTGCTCTTGAATCGTCATAGCTTCTGTTTCAGCTATCTTTTCCTCGTCGTATGTAGCAACGAGCTTGTCGTAACGAGTGGTGCAAACGTATGCGGCGGAAGCCATGGGATCCTTAGCGTTTGTGGGGCAAAGGAAAGCGTTGAAGCCTTCTGCAAGGTAGTATTTGTCAGCCTGAGGATCCTTCGGATAGGGGACGATGCCAACCTGACCGTTAGCGAGCATTTCGGGGAAGAATGTTCTTACCCAGCAGTGAGCGGACATGAGAGCAACCTGACCGCGAGCAAAAGCATCGCCGTCGTCGTTTCCATCGTAAACGATACCTTCGTCGATCATGCTTACGTAGTACGTAATGCCGCGTGCGATGTTAGCATCGAGAATGTTGTTGCTTATTGTACCGTCGTTGTTGAGAGTAATGTAGTCAAGACCTGTGGAAGCGATGAACATATAGTTGTCGATCTTGCAGCCGTAAATCTCGGGAATACCGTCACCATCGGAGTCTGTGTGCATGGCACGAGCGCAATCGCGGAATGTATCCCAAGTCCAGTTGTCCTCTTCGTAATATTCCGTGGGAGTCTTAACGCCGTATTCCTCAAAAAGGTCCTTGTTGTACCAGCAAACGTTGTCCCAACGGGCGTTTGTGTAGTTTACGCTGTAAATGTGACCGTTGAACCAGGAATTTTCAAGGCTGGATTTAAGACCTTGCCAAAGACCGAGGTCAAAGTCAATGATAGCTTCCCAAGGCTGGAAATAGCCCTTGTTGATCATAGCAACGGGGAGACCGAAGTTGCAAACGTCGGGAGATTCGTTAGCCATGTATGCGCTGATGAACTTAGCAGTTTGCTGATCCCAAGTTACGATATCAGTTTTGATCTGAATGCCGTAAACATCAAGTAAGTGGTTATCCTTGCCGGGAGCGGGAGTGTGGTCGAAGCCAGCCATGATGGTGATCTCTTTAACTGTTGTTTCGTACTTGGGAAGACGGTATTCATCAAATCCGCCTGCACCGGGGTAGTCAACGAAGCGATCGTCAACGGGATCTGCCGTTTCAGTGGGTGTTGCGTCGGAGGGCGCTTTTGTGGGATCGTCGCTACCTTGCTGATTGTTTGAGCAAGCGACAAACGTGAACAAAAGCATAAGTGCCAAAATGAGTGAAAGTGCTTTTTTCATTTTCGTTTCTCCTTTGATTTTTTTATCATTATATCACATCTTTATCTTAAAAACAATAGAAAAAAACAATATAAATATTGCAAATATCACAATTTAAAGCTTATTTCAATAAAAATATTATATAATTAAAAAAACATTTGACTACAGCTTAAAAAATATGTTATAATTTTAATAATATATTTTAAGCAGGTTATTTATGAGCAGCAACAGTAAAAAGTGGATGAAGCTGAGACACCGCATTGTAAGAAATATTGCGTATGTGGTGTTGGCACCGTATTCGAGGCTGAAATACGGTATGAAGGTGGAAAAATTTAAACAGCAGGAAAAGCGTCCGTATCTGATTTTAATGAATCATCAAACGGCTTTCGACCAGTTTTTCGTCGGTATGGCATTCAAAGGTCCCATATATTATCTTGCAAGCGAGGACCTTTTCTCAAAGGGCTGGGTGTCGTCGCTTATTCGTTTTTTAGTCGAGCCGATCCCCATCAAGAAGCAAACGACCGACGTGAGAGCCGTTATGAACTGTCTTCGCGTGGGCAAGGAGGGCGGCACTATCGCCATCGCGCCCGAGGGCAACAGGACGTACAGCGGAAAAACGGAGTACATGAGCGATTCCATCATTCCATTGGCGCGAAAGCTCGGTATGCCCGTCGCTCTTTACCGTATTGAAGGCGGCTACGGTGTTCAGCCGAGATGGAGCGACGTTGTACGCAAGGGTAAAATGCGCGGCTACGTTGCTCGCGTTATCATGCCGCAGGAGTATAAGGAGCTTTCGGATGAGGAGTTTTTCTCCGCTATCAAGGATGGGCTTTATGTGAATGAGGCTGTTTCTGACGGCGAGTTTCACCATAAAAAGCTAGCTGAATATCTTGAGCGAGCCATGTACGTTTGTCCTTATTGCGGTCTTTCCGAGTTTGAAAGCAACGGCGACATTATAAGGTGCAAAAAGTGCGAGCGAAGGATAAAATACCTTCCCACCAAGGAGCTTTCGGGTGAGGGATTTGAATTTCCCTTTAAATTCGTTGCCGATTGGTATGAATATCAAAGCGATTTTATAAATAAGCTTGACGTTCGGCAGTATTCCGAAGTACCTATGTATGAGGAAAAAGCTGACGTTTACGAGGTGATCGTATATAAGGATAAGCTTCCGATTGCCAAAAATGCACAAATCGCCCTCTACGGCGATAAGATATGTATTAAATCGGAGCAGGGAGAAACTGTTTTCCTCTTTGATGAGCTGGCGGCTGTAACCGTTCTCGGAAAAAACAAGCTCAATATCTATCATAATAAGCGTATATATCAGCTTAAAGGCAGTAAGCGTTTCAATGCGCTCAAATACGTACATATTTTCAATAGGTACAAAAACATAAGCAGGGGTGAAGAAAATGTCAAATTTTTGGGATTATAGCGTTTGGAGTTGGGTACTTTTATTCGCTGTATTGCTTGGAAGCTTGCTTGTGGGAAATATGCTGAAAAGAAGCATTCCGCTTTTGCAAAAATCACTGATCCCAACCTCCGTTATCGGCGGTACGATTTTACTCATAGTTGCGGCGATATACAAAGCGGTAACGGGCGACGTAATGTTCGATTCGGCTTTGTTCGGTGGGGAGGGAACTGAAACTCTTGAAATTATAACGTACCACGCGTTAGCTCTCGGCTTTATTGCGTCGGCGTTTAAAACGACACGACGGGCGGAAAGCTGACGAAGCAAAGAACGGGAGAGATATTTAACACAGGTGTAACCACAGTTGCTACCTATCTCATACAGGCAATATTCGGTCTCGGTATTACGATGATCGCCGCGCTCATTATCAAAGACTTTTTCGCCGCGGCAGGAACGCTCCTTCCATTCGGCTACGGTCAGGGTACAGGGCAGGCGCTCAATTACGGTTCTATCTACGAGAGTGATTTCGGTTTCGTCGGCGGAAGAAGCTTTGGGCTTACCATAGCAGCGCTGGGCTTTCTTTCTGCGGCGCTTGGCGGCGTTGTCCATCTTAATATAATGAAAGCACGCGGCAAGCTTGTGCGTTCAAGCAGAAGCGACGGAAGCCTGCATACGGATGAGATACAGTCCGACAGCGAGATACCTATGCAGGAAAGCGTTGATAAGATGACCATACAGATCGCGCTCATCTTTTTCGCCTATGCCCTTGCATATATCCTTATGTCTCTGCTCGGAAAGCTTTTACCGGGTATGCGCTCCGTGATTTACGGTTTTAACTTTCTTATCGGCATTTTAACTGCAACGCTGACGAAGGTTACGATGAACTTTTTGCGGAAAAAGAAGATAATCGGAAGGAAATACACGAATAATTTCCTTATGACGAGAGCAAGCAACTTCTTTTTTGACATTATGGTCGTTGCAGGCGTTGCGGCGATACGCCTTGATGTTTTGGAAAAATATTGGGGTATAATGATCATCTTGGGTGTTGTCGGCGCAGTGATAACTTACGTTTATAACAGAATTGTTGCAAAAACGCTGTTTAAGGATTACGCTGAGGAACAGTTTTTGACAATGTACGGTATGCTCACGGGCACGGCGAGCACGGGAATAATCCTTTTGCGTGAGATCGACGGAGATTTTAAAACGCCGGCATCGGACAATATGGTCTATCAAAATTTCCCTGCTATAGTCTTTGGCTTTCCCCTTATGTTCCTTGCAACGCTCGCTCCCGTAAAGCCTGCTTTAACGCTGATAATTTTGATTGCATTTTTTACCGTAATGAATATAATTCTTTTCAGAAGCTTTATTTTCAAAAGGAAAAACAAAAAATAAAGAAACGAGCCAATATGGAGTAGTCCGTATTGGCTCGATGTTTTTACATTGATAACAGCGCTACCTCGATGATATCAGCCATTTTAACGTGACCGAGATCGTTGGGGTGAAGTCCGTCGGGGCAATATTTTTCTTTTATAATATCGACCTCGGGCTGAATTCCCGAAATGCTCCAAAGGTCGATGACGGGCAGAGAATACATTGATGCAACGTCGCGGATGACCTGAACGTAATCGGAGAGAGGATGTCCGCAACGAGAGGGTGCTTGCTCGTGGCATCTGTGAAGGGGAGTCATAACGACGATTTTAGCGTCGGGATAAAGCTCAAGAGCACGTCTGAAAAGATGATGGCAAGCACCGATGAACGTATCGGGTGTGCGGTCTGAAGCTTCTCCGAAAGGCGCCGCACCGTGACCGTAATCGTTAGTGCCGCCGAATATAACTAAAAGGTCTGCATCCTTGTCCATTTCTTCGATTCTCATGCAAAAATCATGGTCGTGGATAGGATAACCCGTTGTGCAAACGTATTGCCTTGAGATGCGGGTGCCTCCGATACCGTAATTGCGTGCAGTCATGCCGTGTCTTGCGGCGATAAGCGCATGGAAAGGCTTTGTTGCGGCATCCGTTGTGCCTGAGCCTGCGGTAATGCTGTCGCCGAGAAAGTTTGCTTTTATACCGTCGAGTTTCATATTAACGTCTCCGTTTCTAGGTGGTTTGGAAAGATTATACCACGATTGAAGCAGAAATTCAACACTTTTTTAATAATTATAAATCAAGAGAGCCGCCGCAAAACGCGACAGCCCCCTTGACAAAAGAAATAAAGTATAACGAAAAACATGAAAAAAACTTTTCAGTTTACGCTTTTGTTGTGTACTGTATATATTATATCGATTTACAGATGTAAAGTAAACATGAAAAAAACAATTATTTTCCTGAAAAAAATAATTCCACTTGCAATGTAAAACCTTTTATGGTAAAATATAATCGAAAGGAGCTTGCCATGATAGAAAAGCAGTTAAATTCAGACCGCGATGATATTATCCTTACTCATTTTTGCTCAAAAGCCATGGAAGTAAGCAGCGGCCATTTTTTTCACATAAAGCCGAAAAGGTATTTTACCTTGCTCTACATTGTCGAAGGCAAAATGACGTTTTCTTTCAGTAAGAGTATAAAGCTTGTGGCGGAGGAAAATGACTTCATATATATTCCTGAAAACAAATCCTATTCCGTAGTATGCTCGGGTAACACAAAATGCAGATTTGTCACGACTGATATGAGAATTTTCGGATATTGGAATGAGTTAAGAAGCCTCTTCGGCTTTAAGCAAACTGTGATTTTTTCCGATAAGCAAAAGGAATACGAAGGGTATTTTGAGGAATATATCAAGGTTTACAATGAAAATTCCGCTTTTGGATGGATGTACAGAAGCTCCATAATCTATAAGGTACTTTATAAAATGTTGCTTAAAGCGTTTAATATAAAGCGTGAAAAGGGAACTGAAAAAATCGATAAGGCGCTTAAGTATATTGAACAGCATTACATGGAGGAGTTTGAGGTGGATCAGCTTGCCCTGATGTGTGCCATGAATATAACTACCTTCCGCCAAAGCTTTTGGAAAGCGACGGGAACTACGCCGCTGAAATATAAAAACACCTTGCGTGCGGAAGAGGCAATGCGTCTTTTTATGACGACGGACCTTAACATAGCTGAGGTGGCTCAGCGTATAGGAATTAGTGATACGAAGTATTTCACCGATTTTTTCAAACGCTTTACGGGTGTTTCACCGCGGGATTTTTATAATGAATATAGAAAACCAAAGCTCTGAAAACGCTTTGATAAAGCAGGTTAATTCTGCTTTCGCATAAACAAAATAGTTTAATTATACGCTATATTCATTGCAACGGTATAGTCAAATTTTCTGTGAAAATTTGTTCCCAAATCGTTGATTTGGGAGCAAAATGGTGTGAAGTCACACTATTTAGACCTTCTATAACCGTTATAATGAATATAGAAAACCAAAGCTCTGAAAGCGCTTTGATAAAGCGGATAAAATCTGCTTTTGCATAACCAAAGTAGGTTAACGTTAATTATGCGTTATATTCATTGTAACGTAAATAGTGCGAAGTCGCACTATTTCGACTTTCTATAACCTAAGATGAAATGAATAAGCAAACGCCGATATGGATTGATCTCCATATCGGCGTTTTTGGTATATCAATTATTCGGCGTTTACCAATTCGTCAATAAATTCGTTAATTTGCGGTTCGATCTCAGCGGCGATAGTTGCCCAAGGCTCGCCCATAAGGGGACGGAACCAGAATTCACCTGAAAATCTGTTTGCAAAGGAAAACTGCATTGCAACAAAGTTTACGCCTGTGAATTTATCTCTGTTTTCGCCGTAAAATTCATTCTGAAGGAACTGCTGAATTTCGTAAGGATAGCCGTAAGTATCAACCTGTTCGCTGAGTGAAAGGCTTGCCCATTCTTCTTCATCCGCAGTATCAAGATCGTCAATTATTTTGTTATAACGGCTGCCGCAAAGCCAAGCTGCAGCTGCATTTGCATTTTTGCTGTTGGATGGAATTGAATAAGCAACCGACGTTGTAAAATCTTCGGGAATGAAATATTCTTCCGTAGCAGGATCCTTCGGGAAAGGAACGACACCGAGGTTGCCTGATTTTGCAAGGTCGCTCATATAAGCTTTTATCGTCCACATACCTGAGGTAGCCATGGCGACGGAGCCTGAATTGAATGCCTTTAATCCGTCGTTACCGATATACATACAGGGAAGATCATACATTTCTGTGTATATGTTAACTGCGCGGGAGATAGCTTCGCTCATGACGTTGTTAATAACTGTGCCGTCTTTTTCTACTGAGATATAGTCAACACCGGAGGAATAAAGGAACTGACCTGTTTCCAAGAAAGCACCGTATATTTCAGGTATACCGTCTGCATCGGAGTCGACCATCATATCCATGGCGAGCTGACGATATGTATCCCAATTCCAATTACCTTCCTCATAGTATTCCAAAGGTGTTTTCATGCCGGCTTCTTCAAAAAGCTGTTTGTTGAAGAATATGCGACTGCCACCTCTGCTGACGGAGGAGTTGATGGAATAAATATGGTTTTTGTACCAAATGGATTCGATGCTGGAGCTAAGCTCCTCCCAAAGGGGAAGGCTGAAATCAATAATTTCTTCAAGGGGAAGGAAATAGCCCTTGTTAATCATCGCGATGGGTGTACCGAAAGCGCAAATTTCGGGAGATTCGTCAGCCATATACATGCTTATGAAGGTGGTTGCATACTGCTCAACGGTCGTGACCTTCGTCTGATAGGAAATACCGTAAATATCGGTAATGGCGTCAGCCTTTGTGGGATCTGGCTTGTGGTCGTTGTTGCTGATGATAGTTACAGTAGGAGCAGTAAACGTATAAGCAGGGAGCTTAAGCGTTTCATAAGGATATTCTGCGTCCATGTATTTGCCGCCTTCGGTGACGTCAACGGACGGTGTGGGTGTGCCGTCAGGCGCAGTAGTCGGTGTAGGATCATCGTTGCCGCTCGTGTTGTTGCAAGCTGTTAAAACAGTACAAAGCATTAAAACAGCAAGGAAAGTGGAAAAAACTTTTTTCATTAGTACCATCCTTTCAAAATTGGCAGATTTAATCTGCAAAATGATTGATATATTCATTATAATATATATGAATATAAATGTAAACCTAAAAAAGAAAAGTTTTTTCCCGAAAAAAATAGTTTATAAATAAGGAAGTGCGGGGTTACGCATCCTCAAGGCGAAGATGCAATAAAACCTCCTCTGACGAGAAAGTTACACACAGGGATGAAAATCCCTGCTCTTTTGTTTTTTGACGAACGCAGTTCGGCCCTACTTTGGTTGCAAAACAATAGCTGTCACCGAAGTGACAGCTATTGCAGGAGAAATGCGTACTTTTTACGCAAAAAGCATTATTCACTTATTACAGAGCATTGAAAAGTCTGTAAACAGTAAGGATAGACTGTTCTCTCGTGTATGTGCGAAGGGGGCTGAAGTTGGGAGGTGTTGTTGTGCTTGTGCCGTTCATTACACCTATTGTATTTACATAGTAAATAAATTCTTTTGCCCATGCATAGATATCGTCTGCGTCTGCGAAGGCTACTTCGTTTGCTGTGATGTCAGCGCCAAGTACCTTTGCTGCAAGTGCAAGCATCTTTGCTGCTTCCTGACGTGTGATATTTGCCGTGGGATCGAATGCACCGCTGCTGCGTCCGTTTACGATACCCAGCTTTGCTGCTGCAATTACGTTTGCGCTATCTGTATCGGGGAAGGATACCTCTGCCTTTGCATCTGCATAGCCTGCGATCACGTCAGCGATAGCCTTGCCGCTCTTTTTCTCGATCATCTTGATGATAAGGTCGCAGAAATCGCTTCTTGTGATGTCTGTTGTGTAGTTGCTGTTAACGTGA
>SVND01000068.1 GCA_015067075.1 Oscillospiraceae bacterium | reverse complement strand
TCATGGTCTTATCAATATAGTAGTATTCTGTAGACGCCAAACGATAATCGGAAATGCCGATAGGGAGAGGAAGATCAGGCTGGCGAATGGTAGATATAGGCTTTATACGACCGTCTGCCGGCTTGGGCGTGTCGATCGGAATTGACCAACTACGTCCCACTTTCGTTGCTCCTTTGACTTTTCCTTCTCCACAGAGCTTACTTACTTGTCTATCACTAATTCCCCAGAGACTTGCCGCCTCTTTCGTGCTCATCATTTTATGCATGGATATTCCTCCAAGTATAATTTTACGGATACATTATATCATATTATCGGAACATTGTCAAGAACATTATTCAGAACTATATTCGGAACAATGTAAACATTTCTTGAATGCATTGTTCCGCAAGGAAAGCAAATGGCGAAATTCGCCCCTTGAAACGTGCAAATGGTCTGGGCACGGTGTGCCCAGACCAAGGGGTTATTTTGCTTCATCTTCACGCATAACTTCTACCATTAGTCTCGCGCCGAGCTTGAAAGCGTATTCGAAGATAGCGGCTTCACTAAGGCTCATATACTCGCTCCAGCAATCGTGGAACTTTTCGAAGATCTCCTTTTGTTCATCGGTGAAGCTTTTCTCAAGGTCCTCGTGATGCCGTGACATGTAGCCAATGCCTTCCTTGGTGGGACGGACGTTCCGCAAACGGTCAGATACTTTATCTGATCCGTCAGGAGATCAAAAACTTCGAAAAAAGCGAAGGTGACATCCCCGTTCCTGACATCGACGAAAACTTATAAACGCAAAACGCACAGCCAAAATAAAGCCGTGCGTTTTTTCATTTATATCATTTCAAGTATTTCCGCCGCGTTTGTATCGGGCTTTACCTTCGGCATGATATGGGCGATATTGCCGCTTTCGTCGATGATGAACGTCGTTCTGACAACACCCATGCTCACTTTGCCGTAAAGCTTTTTCTCCTGCCAAACTCCGTACGCCTGAATCGCCTCAAGCTCAGTATCAGACAAAAGCACAAATGGCAGGCTGTATTTTTCAGCAAATTTCACATGGGAAGCCACGCTGTCCTTGCTTATGCCGATCACCTGCACGTTTTTCGCTTTGAATGCTTCATATGCACCGGCAAATGCGCACGCCTGCCTTGTACATCCCGGTGTATTATCCTTGGGATAAAAGTACAAAACCACCTTTTTCCCAAGATAGTCGGACAGAGAAACAAGCTTTCCGTCCTTGTCCGGCAAGGTAAAATCAGGGGCTTTCATTCCAATTTCCATAGCTTCTCCTTTATTTCGTCAGCTTTGCAAGCTGTTCATTTGCATTTTGGATATACGCCATCAGCTCGTCACGGACGGCAGGCTCTTTATCCATGGTATATTCAACGCTGCCCACAGCCCATGTGCAGGCGAGCGGTACACGTCTTTCCACAATTGCATCCACCGTGCGCTTTGCGTGCTCGATATTAAGCCCGTGGAACTCGCCCACAAAAAACGCCTTACCTATTTTCGCAGACTCCTCCATGAACACGTCGAACAGCTCGCCGTAATCATTTCCTCCCTCAAATCTGCCAAACTCGCCGTAGCTGTGAACGCTTACGCAGTCCATGGGGTCGGGATTATGCCACGAAAGGGTTTTTGCCATTTCCGCACGGGTATCGGAACGGTTCGGCCACGTATCCAAAACTCTCTGCAAATACTGCGTCGGGCGCGGCTCACCGTTTCCGCTTGTTACCATTCTGCCGTAAACGTCAAACTCCTTGCAAAGCCTTGCAAATTCCGTCAAAAGGGGCGTTGCAAGCTCCGTCGTCCAAAAATCGCGCTCGTCGCGCTGCAGCCTCATACCCACCTCAGTTATGGGCTCATAATTGTGCATAAAATCCCATCTGTTAGGAAGGTCAAGGGCGAGGTTGAACTCATTGCCAAACTCCCACATCCAGATCGCAGGGCTTTCCTTATATCTGCTTACAACGGTCTTTACGTAATCCGCCATAAATTTACGGGAATCGCTGTCGGGATCCTTCCACGCATCAACGTGCTCGCCGTAATATCCCAATATGCCCGATGGATTCCAGAACATGGAGCAGATAAGCCCTATATCATTTTCCTCCGCCTTGCGGACAACACTGTCCATAACGTCAAAATACTTATCTATATCCCTGAACATGGCAAGGCAATTGGTGGGCCAAAACATTCCCCAATTTGCTCGGCAATAGCGGATGCCGTACTTTTTCATCATAGCAAAAATTTCGTCAATTTCATTGTTTTCAGGCGAAAAAAACGCATTTGTAAACGCACCGAAATAATTTACACCGATGCCGTAAAACTCGCTGCCATCAAGCATGACCTTGCCGTTTTCATAATAAAGACCGGGGCGCTTTTTAAACTGCTTCGACGGTATATAGTACGGATTTTTAAGCTTCATTAAGATCATTCCCTTCAAAAATCAATGGCTATGAACAAAGCTCGCTTGTCCATAGCCATTTTAATTCAAACTATTTCTCTTGTCAATGCTTTTTTAAAAAAAGCGCTTGTTTTTACAAAAAAATATGCTTAAATACAAATTCAATATATCAGCGCCACTGCGTGAGCCGCCATGCCTTCCTCCCTGCCCGTAAAGCCAAGGTGCTCCTCCGTCGTCGCCTTCACGTTTACTTTCGATACGTCAACGCCCAGCGTTTCTGCAATATTTTCACGCATTTGCAAAACGTATGGCGCGACCTTCGGCTTTTGTGCAATGAGCGTCGCGTCGATATTACCCACGGAAAAGCCCATTGTCTTTAACAGCTCGTTTACATGGCAAAGAAGCTCAAGGCTCGATATACCGCGGTATTTTTCATCGCTGTCGGGAAAATGTCTGCCGATATCGCCCAGCGACGCCGCGCCCAAAAGCGCATCCATAACGGCGTGGACAAGCACGTCAGCATCGGAATGTCCGACCAAGCCTCGCTCATAAGGTATATCTACGCCGCCGATAATAAGCTTTCTGTTTTCGCCCAGCTTATGCACGTCGTAGCCGTGTCCTATCCTCATTTGCATTGCCTCCTCATTCAAAAGTGCTCTCGCCTTTTCTATATCGCGCGGTACTGTAAGCTTCATATTCATATCGCCGCAATCCACAAGCTTTACCTTCTTGCCGCAATATTCCATCAGCTGGCAATCGTCCGTGAAATTCATTCCGTCAGCCTGCGCCTTTGCCATCGCTTCCCTGTACTGCGCAAGCTTAAAGCATTGAGGCGTTTGCACCGTCCACACAACGCGCCTGTCAAGCGTTGATGCGATATAACCGCCGCCGTCAGCCGTTTTCACCGTGTCGTACACAGGGCACGCCGCCGTCGCCGCGCCGTGTAACGCAGTTTGCTCAAGCACGCTCTCTATCTGCTCCGACCTTATCATCGGGCGCGCACCGTCATGTATTGCGATAATATCAGCGTCCTTCACCAGCGCAAGGGCGTTTGCCACAGACTGCTGGCGCGTTTCACCGCCTACGGCAACTGCCGTAAGCTTGCTTATGCCGTATTTTTCGGCAAGCGCCTTTACCGTATCCACGTCCTCAGCCTTGGCTGAAACGATTATTTCATCAATGATTGCCGTTTTTTCAAAAACAGCCATTGTGCGCGCAAGCACGGGCATACCGTTAAGCTCCATCAGCGTTTTGCTTTTGCAAACGCCTGCCATGCGCGTTCCGCTTCCCGCGGAAGCTATTATTGCAACAGTTTTCATCTGCATCCTCCGTTATCCGTAGCGCTTTTCAAGCACGTATCCGCTGGTATCGCCGAAGGGCTGTCCCTGAGAAAAGCCTGCGATACCCGTGACGTTTTTCGTCACATACAGCGTGCTGTTCGAGAAAAACAGCGGTACAAAGGGCATTTCATTTTCAAAGGCTACTCTCAGCTCTCTTATGGTATACGCCGCCATATCGGGCGACGTTTCGCGGAAGGTTGCCATCGCCTCAAGCGTCTTATCGCCCTCTATCTTTCCGTAATTCCACTTTTCCGTATCAAGCAAAGCTGTAAAATCCATATTTATGGGCATATCCGTTTCAGCGATATATATGTCAAAATCTCCGTCCTCTATCCTTGAAAGGTACTCCGAACGGCTCACAGCTTCCGTTTGTACCTTTATACCGAAAAGGGAAAGCCGGTCGGCAATACGCTCGGCAAGCTTTACACGGTTTACGTTTTCCATATTCACAAGCAGCGTAAACGACAGCTCACCCGTAAGGTTGCGCCTATAAATGCCGCTACCGTTTTTTGCATATCTGCCGTTTACCAATATTTCATCGGCTTTAACCGTGTCGTACATCGCCGTTTCTGTCATTGGATACAGGCTCCAATTGGGATGGAGCGGAATATTCGTCAGCGAAACGCTTTTTGCGCTCCAAAGCCCGTCGACCAGTGCTTTTCTGTCGAGGGCAAGGCTCACTGCTTTTCGCACGTTGCTATCCTCAAATGCACGCCTTTCGCTGTTGAAAGCAAGGTAACAAAGTCTGTTTGTATTGACTGCGTAAGCAGAAAGGTTACCCGTGTGGCTCGGCTTTTCCACAGCCGTGTCGTAAAACATAAAAGCGTCAATATCATACTGCTCAAGGGCAACTATCAGCTCTCGCGTACTGCTCACAGCCGTGAGCTTTATTTTTTCAAGCTTATCAGCCGTGCCCTTGCTGTTTTTCCAATAGGAAGCGTTCTCCGCCAAATATTTCTTCCCGTTTTCATCCGTCTTCAGCATAAACGCGCCCGTTCCGTTGACCGTCTGCGCCGTGTCTCCGTCCTGAATTATGGGAATATTCATCAGCATGGGAAAAAGCGGGTCTTTTTTATGAAGCTTTATGCGCACCTTATTGCCCTGCGCCGAAACGCTGTCAATATTTTTCACGTTTTCGTAGTACACGCCCTTGGAATTGGAGTACATTCTGTTTATGGTGTATTTTACATCCTGCGCCGTCAGCGTAGCTCCGCTGTGGAATTTCACGTCCTCACGCAAAATGAACACCCATTCGTCCTCGTCCGCGTCGTAATAAAAACGATTGGCAAGGGCTGTCTCCGCAATAAAGCCGTTGTCGGACGCGACGAGCGTATCGTATATAAACCCTGCCGCAAAGGCGTTCACGTCGCTTTCACCGAAAACAGGGTTGAGCGTTTCATTTTCATAATACGCCAGCGCAAACTCGTCGTTTGTAAACTTAGCCACAGGCACAGGCGTTACGTCCGAGTAAGGCAGGGGCGTCGGCTCTGCCGTCGGTGTCGGCGTTTCGTCCCCCGTTTGCTGTGTCACGGCACACGCGGAAAGCAGCAGTATTAAAATCATCAGCAGAACACTTGCTTTTTTCATTCCTTACGGTATCCTCCGTTATCACTTATCCGTTGCCAAAATTGCGGCAAGCATATTTCCGCGCTTGCCCATCGTTGCTCTGTGGGAAAAATAAAGCTCTCCGTTACAGGCTGTACACTCTCTTGCAACGTCAATGTTTTCGCTCTTTACTCCGGCTTTTTCAAGCAGCCGCGTATTTATTGCCCAAAGATCGCACATGAGCCTGCCCCTCGCGTTATCCTTGAACGCAAAGTGAAGCTCTTGGTCAAATGCGTCTCGCACCTCGTGACCGACCTCAAAGCAGCATTGACCTATGGACGGTCCTATCGCCGCCACGATATTTTCAGCTTTTGTGCCGTATTGCCCGTTCATTTCCTCAATCGCCCTCACGGCTATGGCACCTGCCGTACCCCGCCAGCCTGAATGGACGGCGGCGCAAGCACCTGTAATACTGTCGTACAGCAGTATTGGTACGCAATCAGCCATAAAACATATGAGCGGAATGTGTTTTTCCTTGGTCATGAGTCCGTCAGCATCGCCAAAATCGTTTTCTCGGTAAAATCCCTTGCCTGCATCGTCCGCCGTCACCTTGTAAACACGAGTACCGTGCACCTGACGGCAAAGGACGGCTTTTTCCGCATCAAAGCCGCAGGCATCGGAGATGCGGCGGTAATTTTCAATCAGGTTTTCCCTCGTATCGTCGCAATGGGTGCGAAAGGAAAGGGAGCTGTAGCACCCTTCGCTTACGCCGCCGCGCCGCGTTGTGAAGCAGTGCGTCACGCCGTGCGCCGTTAAAAGTGGAGAGGTAAGCCATTCAAGCTCACCTTTTTTATTGTGGATAAAAGCCATGGTATACCCTTTCTATTCAAATATCACGCGCTCCGCAGAGGATGCTTTACCCGTTTTTTCATCCACGGAAAACATTGCGCCGCAAATGCGCATATTTTGTGTGGCAGGCTCATATTTTATGGGCATTTTACGCAAAAATTTTTCCAAAGCCGCTTCACTGCGTATGCCTAAAACGGAGCTTTCCGCGCCTGTCATGCCGACGTCGGTGATATAGCCCAAGCCCTGCGGCATAACGCACTCGTCAGCCGTCTGCACGTGGGTATGCGTTCCGAAAAGCACGCTCGCTCTGCCGTCCAGATAAAAAGCCATAGCTTTTTTCTCCGAGGTCGCCTCCGCATGGAAATCAAAAACAGCCGCGTCGTATTTACCCGCATACCTTTCAAGCAAAGCGTCAGCCGCTTTAAAGGGGCAGTCGATAGTATCCATATAGACCGTACCCAGAAGATTGCAAACAAGCACGCGCGCCTTGCCCGTATCGAAAATACAAGCGCCCTTGCCCGGCACGTCGTCGGGATAATTGGCAGGGCGGATAATGTATTTTTCCTCGTCAAGGTAATCGTATACCTCGCGGCGCTTGAAAACATGGTTGCCCGTTGTGATAACGTCAACGCCGCTGTCGAACAAGATCGCGGCATCTTTAGGGGCGATTCCGTTATTATTATTGGTGTTTTCGCCGTTGCATATCACAAGGTCAACACCCTTGAGCTTGCAAAAAGCAGGTAGCTTTTTGCGCAAAAATTCAGCCGCCGCATTGCCTACAACGTCACCTATGGCAAGTATATTTATCATATGTTTACCGCCTTCTATATGGATAAGTAATAATTTTCAATTAGAGATGTAAAAAAACAGGGGCGAAATTTAACTTCCGCCCCTAAAAAACTATTTTGCAAACTCTATCGCACGATTTTCTCTGACCACGTGTACCTTGATCTGACCGGGATATTCCATTTCATTCTCGATCTTCTTAACGATCTCTCTGGCAACAAGGATAAGCGATTCATCGTTGACAACTTCAGGCTTGACCATGATGCGAATCTCACGTCCTGCCTGAATGGCAAAGGACTTATCGACGCCTTCAAAGGAATTTGCGATCTCCTCAAGCTTTTCAAGGCGCTTGATATAATTTTCAAGATTTTCACGTCTTGCGCCGGGTCTTGCCGCAGAAACAGCGTCAGCCGCCTTTACAATGCAGGCGATGACCGTTGTCGGCTCGACGTCGTTATGATGCGCATGGATAGCATGGATGACCGCTTCATTTTCACGGTATTTCTTCGCAAGGTTGACACCGATATCAACGTGAGAGCCTTCAACCTCATGGTCGATGGACTTACCGATATCGTGGAGCAAGCCTGCACGCTTTGCAAGATTTACGTCTACGCCAAGCTCTGCCGCCATAATGCCCGAAAGGTGCGCGACCTCCAAGGAATGATTGAGCACGTTCTGACCGTAGCTCGTTCTGTACTTCATGCGGCCAAGGAGCTTGACAAGCTCGGGATTGATTCCGTGAAGTCCCGTTTCCAAAACTGCGCGCTCACCCTCCGCCTTGATCGTTGCGTCAACTTCCTTGCGAGCCTTTTCAGCCATTTCCTCAATTCTCGCAGGGTGAATTCTTCCGTCGGAGATAAGGCGCTCAAGCGTGATCCTGGCGATCTCTCTGCGAACGGGATCGAAGCAGGAAAGAGTTATAGCCTCAGGTGTATCGTCAATTATAAGGTCAACGCCCGTGATAGTTTCAAGCGTTCGGATATTTCTACCCTCGCGGCCGATAATTCTACCCTTCATTTCCTCGTTGGGAAGGGGCACGACGGATACAGCCGCCTCGGAAATATGGTCCGCGGCACAGCGCTGAATTGCGATGGAGATTATCTCACGCGCCTTGTTTTCAGCATCTTCCTTGAGCTGGTCCTCGATAGCCTTGATGCGGACAGCCGCCTCATGCTTCGCTTCGCCCTCGATCTGTTCAACAAGCTTCTGCTTTGCCTGCTCACTTGTCAAGCCCGAAAGCTCTTCCAAAAGCGCGATCTGCTTTTGCTTGATCTCGGAGATCTCCGCCTTTACCTTTTCCGTTTCAGCGATGCTTTTCTGAAGCTGTTCATTTTTAGCCTCCATCGCCTCTGTTTTCTTGTCAAGTGTCTCTTCCTTCTGGATAAGACGCTTCTCCTGACGCTGGACCTCGTTTCTGCGTTCCTTTATCTCGCGGTCAGCCTCAGTTCTGTTTTTATGGATCTCTTCTTTAGCCTCAAGTAAGGCTTCTTTCTTCTTGTTCTCGGCAGTTTTCATCGCCTCGTTGATTATACGAGTTGACTCCTGCTCCGCCGAGCCTATCTCCGCTTCAGCGATCTTCTTGCGGTATGTAACACCTAAGAAAAATGCCAAAACGCCTATTACAACTGCTGTAGCAGCTACAGCTATCACCGTTGTGACAAGCGGATTCATTGCCGCTAAAATTGCATATGAAAAAAGCATAGCTAAAAATTAATCCCCCTTTCAAAAGTTTAATAGCTATCAAAACAAGCTACGTTTGGAAAAATATGGGACTAAGTTTCGCCATGCATAACAGAACAAATATGCAAACCGATATGAGCCATAATCGTAATTCAGTTAACAAAATATATAAAATAATAAAAATTATATAAAGATATAACAGAAATATTCCAAAGCAGTTTGTTCATAAAAACTACATTGCTAATATAATAACATTTTATAATTAATATTGTCAAGTCTTTTTTGCAAAAAAATGCACTTTTTTTGTATTTTTAACGCCTTACCCGTAAGAATTTGAATATTAACCGCTGAAATCATGCATTTTTTCGCATTTTGACAAACAAGCTTGACATAAGCGAAAAGTAAAATGTTTTTTAATCCCTTTTTACAGGGGGCGTAATAGCCTCGCCTTTTGGCGAGAGCTACCCAACAGTAGGGGCAGGCGTCTCGACTGTATAAAAGCAATGAATCACTACTTTGCCTTGAGAGTAGCCATATAAAAGGCTCCCTCTGGGAGGGAGCTGGATTTTTGCCGAAGGCAAAAAGACTGAGGGAGAAAAAACATTGTCACCTATGCTGTGACGGAGAGGGGGTTCTCAGACAGATGTCTCAACTGTCCAAAAATCAACTTGTAGAAAGAGCCTTCCCCTTGAGGAGAAGGTGTCAGCTTTAGCTGACGGATGAGGTGTCTACGATAGCTTTTTTACATTGATATTTTTTTATTGTGTTATACGTCCA
>SVND01000067.1 GCA_015067075.1 Oscillospiraceae bacterium | reverse complement strand
AGCCTGCGGTGCAAAAGGCGAGCAAAGCGGCGGATAGCGGCGAAGATGCAAGCTATGATATTGAGGAATATAAGCGCGCGTCTATGGAGCGGCTCATTGCACGCTACGGCGCGGATTAAGGCGGAAGGAGGGACTTCGAAAAAAACTTTGACGGTGTTACATCGAAGGTGAAAAAAATTTTTTATTCGCTTTTTAATTATTCCTTGCAATTATGCGCATAATGCGATATAATATTATGGTATATATCAAACTGAAAGGAAAAAACTAAAGTGAAAAAAGCATTGGCAATTATTTTGGCATCGCTTATGCTCTCCGCTTCCTTTGCGGGATGCACAAAGCAGCCTGACGAAAACGACACAACACCCACCCCCACGGCTGTAGAAACGCCGACGGAAACAGAAACACCTACACCAACAGAGACGGAGGATCCCAACGTGCAAAAGCTTATTGAAACAAAATCAAACACCATCACAGTAAACGACAAGGACTTTAAAATGGTCGGTAGATATTATCTCAACACCGACTTTTTCAGCTACGCTTTTTCTAACAGCGGTGCAGGCATTTCCTTTGCAATGAAGGGTACTTCCCTTGAGGTAAAGCTTGCTTCAAGTGCATACAGTGAGTCCAACTACACGTACGCGGCAGTTTATATTGACGATCGCGAGCCCATTGCCATTAAGGTAACGGAAGGCGGCTGGTACACAGTTGCTACAGACCTTGAGCCTGACGTGCTCCACGACGTGCGTATTCTCAAGAGAAGTGAAAGCAACTGCGGTATTCTCGTAATTGAATCCGTCAGAATTTCCGAGGGCGGCGAGCTTTACACGGCAAAGCCCTATCCCACAGACCGCAAGATACAGGTGCTTGGCGACTCCATCACCTGCGGCTACGGCAACCTTTACTACGGCGATGCGTACAGCTGTCCCACAGATATGGAAGACGGTACGTATACATATGCAACGATCCTCGGCGAGCGTTACGGCGCAGAGCTTGACACAGTCTGCATCTCCGGTATAGGTCTTGGCACGCCCGACAACGAGCCTTGGCCGATTTTGCCCACCTATAAAAGATTGGACAACGCTTCTCCCTCTGATTTTGATTTTACCTCCTTCATTCCCGATGTAATTATCGTTGCTCTCGGCACAAACGACGACGCACAGGGTGCAACTCACGACGAGGTCAAAACGGCAGGAACGGAGCTTATCGAATTTATCCGCTCCAAGTATCCCGATGCACACATCATCTGGAGCTACGGCGTTATGAGCAAAAACTCCATGGACGCTATTGACGAGCTTATAAAGGCGCTTCAGGAAAAGGGCGACACGAAGCTTCATTTCCTTCCCACAGATTCCGACGAAGCAAACGAGGGTATGGGACTTCACGGCCATCCCAACACGAAAACTCACGAGAGAATGGCAGACGAGCTTTCCGTGCTCATCGAACAGCTTACGGGCTGGACTCCCATCGAGAAGTAAAAAAACAACACAGTTAGGAGCTAATTTATGCAGGCTGTAAACGCCGAGCAGATGCGGAATTTAGACCGCACCATAAACGATTCGAAAAAAATTACATTAGAGCAGGTAATGGACAATGTGGGCGCGGAGCTGTCGAAGCTTGCGTTGGCGCAAGTTCCCGAGGGCAGACGGCCGCACGTTTGCGTTGTTTGCGGAAAGGGAAACAACGCAGGTGACGGCTTTGCCGCGGCTCGCTATATGTCCGAGGCAGGCGCCGTGGTGGTCGTGGTCTGCACGTCAACCGATATTGCGCTGTCGCCTTTGGCTCGCGCCATGAAGAAAAAGTGCGAGGGCAAGGTAAATTTCCTCAGTATGTCAACTGACCACGCCATCGTTACGAAGATAATTTCCAAGGCTGACGTTGTGGTTGACGCCGTTTTCGGCACAGGACTTAAATCTGCGCCAGAGGGCTATACACGACTTGCCATAACGGAGATAAACAAAGCAAAATGCAAGGTCATTTCAGTTGACCTGCCAAGCGGTATGGACGCTGACACAGGGGCTGCGCCCGGTGAATGCGTAAAGGCTGATATTACGCTGACGGTGGCGCTTCCCAAGGTGGGAATGTACCTTTATCAGGTTTATGAAAACGCCACGGCGGCGGCAGGCAACTGTGGCGAGATAATCGTCACCGATGCAGGTATTCCCCGTGAGCTTATATCCAACATCCGCGGCGGTATAGAGGTCATTGACGAAGCGCTTGTGAGACGTCTTTTACCCAGACGCAGACGCGACAGCCACAAAGGCGACTTTGGCAAGCTTTACACAGTTTGCGGAAGCGTCGGTATGTACGGCGCAAGCTACCTTTCAGCCAAGGCGGCTATGCGATGCGGTGTCGGTCTTTGCACCGTTATCGCACCCGACAGGATAGAGCCTGTTTTAGCCATAAAGCTGACGGAGGCGATGACGAGCCCCGTGAGAAGCACCGTAAGTGGTACTATTTCGATGGAAGCGGCGGCTGTTATAAAGCAGGCACTTGAAAACGACGGCACAGCGGCACTCATCGGATGCGGTCTCGGTCAGAATGCCGACGTGCGCCACGTTGTAGCGGAAACGATAAAAAATTCAAAAAAACCGCTGATAATCGATGCTGACGGCATAAATGCCATCGGTGAAAACATAAGTATATTACAGGAGAAAAAAGCTCCCGTCGTTTTAACGCCCCATCCCGGCGAGATGGCAAGGCTGACGGGAAAAACCGTGACGGAGATACAGAGCGACAGGATAGGCGCGGCGCGCAAGCTTGCTGACGCCAGCAAATGCGTGGTCGTGCTCAAGGGGGCAGGCACGGTCATTGCCGACCCAACGGGTGCTGTTTTTGTAAATTCCACAGGCGGTCCTGCCTTGGCAAAGGGCGGAAGCGGTGACGTGCTGGCAGGCATGATAGCAGGCTTTGCCGCACAGGGAATTGCCCCGATCGGCGCCGCCATTTTAGGCACGTATTTCCACGGACTTTCCGCTGATCTGCTTTGCAAGACGATGTCGGAATACGGTGTCTTAGCGGAGGACGTACTGAACAATATCCCTGCGGCTATGCATACTGTAATGTAAAAATAAAGACAGTAATATAAAGGAAGTAAAAACGCTTTTCTCATAAAAAATAGCAAGGAGCTGATATTTTGAGAAGGTTTGTTTTCTTCCTTATAACGATGATTTTATGCACCGTGTGTTCCTGCAACGCAGAAAAGTCCATATCACAGCTTACGGAAAGCTACAGAAGCGACGTTATAGAAGGCGAGGTACGGCTTGAATATAACGGGCTTGCCATAAAAGCGGAGCTTGACCTTTGCGGAAACAGCTTTGCCGTCAAGGTCACGCAGCCTGAAGAGCTGGCAGGTATGCGAATAACGCGCACGGACGGACAGATAACGCTGGAATATCTCGGCATGAGCGTACCGTTCACGAGCGGAGAAAAGCTGCCTGTGGCACAGCTTGTCTGTGTTTTCGACGCGCTGAGAGAAGGCGCGCAGGAGAGCTTCACCGTGACGAAGCACGGGGAAGGATACAGCGTCAGCTACGGCGGTGGTATTCCCTTTACGGCGGAGCTTGACGAAAACGGAATGCTGAAAAGCGCTGTTTTTACGGCGAGAGAGCAAAGAATAAACGCCATATTCGAAAATATGGCGGTGACGGAAGATAATACTGTTTGATTAAGGAAAGGGCTATGGAGAGAATACTTAAACGTACTTGGGCGCAGGTCGAGCTTGACAGCCTTGTACATAACGCAAACGCCATAAGAAAACAGCTTCACAAGGGCTGTAAGCTCATGGCGATAGTCAAGGCTGACGCTTACGGTCACGGTGCGCCCCAATCGGCGAGAACGCTGGAGCGATACGTTGATATGTTCGGCGTGTCCAACCTTGACGAGGCAAAGCAGCTTCGCGCGGCAGGTATAAGCGTTCCCATACTTATTTTGGGCTATACGCCTGCGGAATTTACTGCGGAAATAATAAAATACAGCCTGATACAGACAGTTACCGAAAAATACTATGCAAAACAGCTGGAAAATTCCGCCGAAACACTTGACGAAAGGGTAGCTGTTCATGTAAAATTAGATACGGGGATGACGAGGCTCGGCTTCCCCTGTCAGACGAAGGAGCAAAGAGAGCAGAGCGTAAGTGATATCGAAGATATCTTCCGCTCGGGCAGACTCAAAGCGGAGGGCGTTTATACACATTTTGCCGTGTCCGACGATACGAGCTCCGATTTCACGAAAGAACAGTTTGCGCGCTTCACCGAAGCAGTGGCGATGCTTGAGGAAAAGGGCGTACGCTTTGCCGTCAAGCACTGCTGTAACAGCGCGGCGATAGTAAATTTCCCAGAAATGCAGCTTGATATGGTTCGCGCAGGGCTGCTGCTTTACGGAATATACCCGGACAAAGCCATGGCTGATATCGGAGTTAAGCCCGTAATGTCGCTTCTGACCTCTGTTTCGCAGGTAAAGCAGCCCCAAAAGGGAGCAACGCTCAGCTACGGAAGAACGTACGAGGCTGAAGCGGAGATGAAAACGGCAACGCTGTCCATCGGCTATGCCGACGGCTTTTCGAGAGTGCTGTCCGACAAGGCGCAGGTGCTTATCGGAGGCAAGAGGGCGAAGATAGTCGGAAGGATCTGTATGGACCAATGTATCGCCCGTTGCGACGGAATTGACGTCAAGGTCGGTCAGACGGCAACCGTTTTCGGCAGAGACGGCGACGTTGAGATAACGGCGGACGAGCTTGCCGAGCAGATGGGCACTATCTCCTACGAAATAGTTTGCCTTGTCGGTAAGCGTGTACCGCGAGTGTACATAAGAAACGGCAGAGAAGTGGATTTTCTCAATTATATCCTGTAGTTTGGCACAAAAACAGGCGTTTTGTAATATTATATAACGGGCAACCGAAAAAGCGGAGTAAAATTTTCGTTTGGATGTTTATGGCTTTGATTTTTCGGGGAATAATAACGGTGTATGATATTCAAAACGAGGTGTTTAACTTGACAGTCAAGCGCGGAGATATCTATTACGCCGATCTGAGCCCCGTTGTGGGGTCGGAGCAGGGTGGCTTGCGGCCTGTTCTGATAGTGCAAAACGATGTCGGAAACAAATACAGCCCGACGGTGATAGCCGCAGCCATAACGAGCCAAGTCAATAAGGCTAAGCTTCCCACACATATCGAGGTATTTGCCGAGCAGTACGGTCTTGCAAAGGATTCCGTAGTTTTGCTTGAGCAGGTTCGGACGATAGATAAACAGCGATTAAAGGAACGTATGGGCCGTCTGGATGATACGGTGATGCGCCGCGTGGACGAGGCGCTGACCATAAGCTTCGGCTTGCCGGGCGAGACCACAATGTAAATTAAGTTTAAAAGAAAGGTACGCGAAAATATGAATTCACGAAATTGGAAACTGTGCATTATCATGGTGATAGTTGCGGCTTTGGGCATGACCTACATAGCTTTTGCTACGGAAAGCGGCGGCGCGGGAACAGCCCACGACCCCCTTGTTACCGTAAGCTATGTTGAAACGAGGCTTGAGGCTTTTG
Organism: Oscillospiraceae bacterium; assembly: GCA_015067075.1. Taxonomy (GTDB): domain Bacteria; phylum Bacillota; class Clostridia; order Oscillospirales; family SIG530; genus SIG530. The sequence continues at coordinate 4,152 of SVND01000067.1, read as the reverse complement.
CCAAAAAGTACGGTCTTGTGGAGGGCGGCGTGTCAACGCCTACGAACACGCCCACACCTACGGCAACGCCTACTCCCACTCCCACGGCAACTCCCACACCGACTCCCACGGCAACGCCTGTTCCCACACCTACGAGCGCACCTGCGGTGCAAGGTTCTTCCCTTGCCGTGCCCGTTCAGCTTTTGGCGGGACAGACTATGCTTGCCGACGCTGACGGTGTTGAGGTAATGCTCAGAAGAGGTCAGGCTGAGGTAGTCGCAGTATTGGCGACGGAAGGTCTTGTAAATTATACGCAGGGTACGGAAGCTTATGACGGTGATGCGCTCAAGCTTCAGAATTTCTATCTGATACCGAGAGCGGACGGACGCGGAATCGTTGCGCTCGTCGATAGCTGGGTAATGGTAAAGGGCAGCTTCCGCATCATTGATAAGGATGCACCTGTCGTGCCGACGCCTACACCGACACCAACACCCACGCCTACACCTGTGCCTGCGGATGATACTCCCACACCTACGCCCGTTGTCGTTGAGGTGGTAACACCGACACCGAGCGAGGACCCGACACCTATTCCAACCATCGCACCTTAACTTAAAAAAGCTTCGGCGTTACGGATCTTCACGTAACGCCGATTTTTTGTATGTCGAAAACCACCCCATAGTGTGATGAAAATAAGGAGATAAGCGAAAATAAGAAAGGCGCTTGCAGGGAAGGCGTCTCGACTGTCCGAAAACAACAGCGTGGAAAGAGCCTTCCCCTTGAGGGAAAGGTGGATTTTGCGTAGCAAAAGACGGACAAGGTGGAAAAAGCTTCTCACTTTGGTGACGGTGGGAGCAAGCTCGTGCCGTTTTGCCTACAAGATCGGCTCTATTGCCGCAAGAAAATACTCCGTCAGCGTTTCCGGTGTTTGCTTCATCTTATGGGATATCCACCAATCCACCGTTTCGACGAAGGATGACGAGATATGGTTTACGAGAAAATCCCGCGGAAGCTTTGAGCTGTCCAGCTTTCCCGTCTCCGCATACTCCTTCAAGATCAGCGTTTTCAAATTGCTCTTAAAATACCGCAAAAAAATCTCGTTGTTTTCCGAGGACAAAAGCTCAAGCACGTTCAGGTCGTTTTCCTGCAAATGGCGAAGCAGGTGCAAAAACACGCTGTCGGAGGCATAGCCGCAGCTGTGATGATGATTACCTGTGGTCGGGTCAATAATATGACCGAAAAGCTCCTCGCAAAGTGCCTTAAGCAGATAGTCCTTCGTTTCAAAATGAGCGTAAAACGTGGTCCTGCCGATGTTTGCCTCGTCGATTATGTCCTGAACCGTTATCTGATTATAGCTTCTTTTTGAAAGCAACGCTGTAAACGCCGCAAAAATAGCATCTCTCGTTTTCTTTTGCCGTCTATCCATATTTACCTCCGAACAAATCGTGAAAATTGTTCCGTAACGAACACGGGCAGAAATTTGATTATTGAAAAAATCAGCTGTAACGCATATAATAGTCGTAAAAACAGAACAAATTGTTTTCTAACGTACAAATTATACATTGTTTTTTTCTCAATGTCAAGAAAGAAAGGTAACGCAAATGGTAAAAAAGATGATCGAGCTTTTGAGCAGTATCCCTGCCGTAATTGTGGGCGGCGCATTTTTGGTGCTTAGCTTCGCGCTATCCCACTTTGAAATAAGCACGCCGGTCGATCCTGCATGGATAACCGTTTTCATAAACGGCATTCCGCTTTTGTATTCCGCATTGCGCAAGCTTGTTTTAAATCGCGGAATCAGCAAAATCTCCTCCGCCTTGCTGATTACCGTGGCGATGATAGCGGCGATAGCTATCGGCGACCTTTTTGCCGCCGGTGAGGTCGCGTTTATCATGGCGATAGGCGAGATCTTGGAGGAGCTTACGACGGACAGAGCGAAAAAAGGGCTTAAAAACCTTATCAGCCTTGCACCGACAAGGGGAAGGAAAGTGACTGACGGCAAAAATGTGGAGATATCCGCCGAGGATATTGAGATAGGCGATATACTTTGCGTTTTGCCAGGCGAGGCGATACCTGTTGACGGCGTTATCGTCAGCGGTGAGACTACGGTTGACCAGTCAGTTATGACGGGCGAGTCGCTTCCCGTGGATAAAACGGTGGGTGACGACGTTTTTTGCGGTACGATAAACCGCTTTGGCGCAGTCAATATCAAGGCAACGCGTGTCGGCGAGGATAGCTCCCTTCAAAAGCTGATACATATGGTGCAGCAGGCTGAAAATAAAAAAGCACCGACAGCGCGAATTGCCGACAAGGCGGCAAGCTGGCTCGTGCCTGCGGCGCTTTTGGTGGCTGTTATCACGTATTTTGCAACGAAGGATATCGTGCGCGCAGTTACGGTGCTCGTGGTCTTTTGTCCCTGCGCCCTCGTTCTGGCAACTCCGACGGCTATTATGGCGGCAATAGGACAGGCGACGAAGCGCGGTGTTATCATAAAATCGGGAGAAGCCCTTGAAAAAATGGGCAAGGCTGACATCGTGGCATTTGATAAGACGGGCACGCTGACGAAGGGCGAGCTGAAGGTGTGTGACGTGATCTGTGAAGGCGCCAGTGAGGATGAGCTTTTGATGCTGGCGGCGAGCGCGGAAATGAAAAGTGAGCATCCTCTCGGCAAAGCCGTTGTAGCTTTTGCCGATGAAAGGGGGCTTAGCTTAACTGAACCGCTTGATTTTAAAATGGCGGCAGGCAGGGGCGTTTCGGCAAAAATAGATGGAAAAAGTGTCTTTTGCGGCAGTGAAAGCTATCTGTATGACAATGGGATAGGTATTAGCGGCGGAATAAAAGGCGCACTTGAAAAGCTTCGCCTTGATGGGAAAGCCGCTGTTGTCGTGGCGTGCGATAAGCAAAGCATCGGAGTTGTTGCGCTATCAGACGTGCTTCGCAAGGAAGCGGCGGATGCTGTAGCAGATCTTCATAAAATGAAAACGCAAACAGTCTTGCTCACGGGCGATAACGCGGCGGCGGCAGAGCATTTTGCAAAGCAGGCGGGCATAAGCGCCGTTCACGGGGAGTTGCTTCCCGAACAAAAGGTGGAGCGCATAGAACAGCTTCAAAGGGAGAGTAAAACGGTCTGCATGATAGGTGACGGCGTAAACGATGCACCTGCACTGAAAAGTGCTGACGTTGGCGTTGCCATGGGTAGTATGGGAAGTGATATCGCGGCTCAAGCCGCTGATATTGCATTGATGGGCGACGATCTTTCAAACGTGCCGTACCTCAAGCGCCTTTCCGCAGCAACGGTGAATACTATCAAAATAAGCATAACTCTTTCCATGGTCATCAATATTTTTGCCGTTATCTTGTCCGTGATGGGTGTGTTGGGGCCGACAACGGGAGCGCTGGTGCATAACGCAGGCTCGTGCTTCGTGGTGCTTTTTGCGGCATTGCTGTACGACAGGAAGTTTTAAGAAGAAAAAATCACGGTATAAAGGTGTTTTTTTAATTGTATTATAGTAGTATAGCTATATTTTGAAGCGATTTTTTGCGCAAAAACATGGCGGAAAAGTACGTTTGATGGAAAAGAAAAATAATTTGAAAAAAAATTAAAAAACATCTTTACAAAACGCAAAAAGTATGGTATCATACTAAAGCCTTAACTGGGTATTCGGACAAAAGCCCTAAATCGCGAAAGCTGATTGCTTTTTGCGATGGGAGTTCACCCGCCGATAGCTCGGTTTTCGCGTAAAGAATATTTTTAGGAGGTGGAGACACAATGATCAAAAAGGAAAAGAAGGCTGAGGTTATCGCAGCTAACAAGCTTCATGACAACGATACAGGCTCTCCGGAGGTCCAGATCGCTATCCTGACAGCAAGAATTGCTGAGCTCACAGAGCATCTCAAGACAAACAAGAACGACCATCACTCCAGACGCGGTCTGCTTAAAATGGTTGGTCAGAGACGTAACCTTCTCAACTACCTTACAAAGAAGGACATCGAGCGTTACCGTGCAATCGTTGCAAAGCTCGGCATCAGAAAGTAATTTCACAAGGAAAAGACAATGCGAAAGCGTTGTCTTTTTTTGTTGTTGGTTATAGAAAACCACCTGCTAAGCAGGTGGTTCAGTAGAGGCTTTTGCCGTTGAACAAAAAACACCTTCTATGGTATAATACAAGCGGGTCTAGC
>SVND01000066.1 GCA_015067075.1 Oscillospiraceae bacterium | reverse complement strand
AAATACATACAAAAAAACGAAAATAAATAAAAAAATAGCCTGCTTCCCACGTTCGTAAGTGTAAAAGCAGACTAAACAATCAGAAGTAAAGCAAAAAATCAAGATATAAAAGGAGAAAAGTCTGAAATTAAAATATACCTTTATTGTACTTGATCATTGCAAATATGTTCAGGGCAAGACCTGCTATAACGGCGATGATAAGGATGACACTGCCGATGATCGTGCAAATATTGCCTTGCAGTTTGTTGGATATGTACGAAAGCAAGCAGAAAAGTATGAGGGAAACGCCGATGATAACATTCCCAAGACCTACCAAGCGTCCAAAGGGTAATCTGTCTTCTTCGGTTACGCGATGGCGGTGATACCGTTTGATCGTGGAAATATTGCCTTTCATATTGACAATGCCGATAGCTATTATCAAAGCACCGAGCAAAGAGGGGATTATAACGGATTCCATAAGCATCTCCTTTTTATTTCAAACGCAAAAGGCGTTCAATACTATAGCGGAAAAAGCGGTCGTAGCTTTCGCAGAAATAGCACAAGCCGTCCTCCGTACCGTCACGATGGCGCTTACAGCCGCCTCGGCAAAGCACATACCAATCACAGCCGCGGCACTTTTCATGGACAGCTTCGGAAGCGCGGATAAAATCGCTGTTCTTTCTCATTTTGCCGATCTGCTCAAAGCTATGCTCAAATACGTTGCCGATTTTATACTCGTCCAAAACGTAAAAATCGCAAGGGTAAACGTCGCCGTTAGCCTCGATAACGTTTTGCTCGGAGCAAACACCTGCCATACCGCAGCATTCGGGCATCATACCGCGAAGCATCATAACGAGATTGTCAAACCAACGGATAGATATGTAGTCACCCTTCATTATATCGTCGTACCAGCAGTCGAAAAGACGGCATAGAAACTCCCCGTACAAATCGGGCGTTAAGCTGAAAGGATATTTTTTGCTCATTTCACCGAGGGGATTTAAGCAAGGGATAAACTGAAGCCAATTGTGACCGCTTTTTTTAAAGCTGTCGTAGATCTGCTTTGCGTGACGGGCGGTCACGGCGTTTACGACGGTCAAAATATTGAGCTCCACGTTGTGAGCTTGCAAAATGCGTGCGGCTTTTGATACGGTGGCGTAGCTTCCGCGATCCTTTCCATTGACTCTGTTTTTGTCGTGCGTATCTCGCGTTCCGTCGATGGAAAGCCCGACGAGAAAGCTCTCGCCGGCGAAAAATTCAGCCCAGGCATCGTCGATGCGCATACCATTTGTCTGTATGGCAAAATGTACGGGTATTCCGCGCTTATTCATGCTTTTGCAATCGCTGACAGCTTGCTTGAACCAATCGAGCCCCACAAGGGTGGGCTCGCCGCCCTGATATGCCAGCGTAAGCTCGTCGGCATAGTCGAAGGCACGGGCGAGAAGCTGTCTGTGCGTATCCGCGGACATCATACCGTAGCTTTCAACGGCGCGGTTTTGTGCCTCGTCGCGGTAAAAGCAATATTTACATCTTAAATCGCAGTTGCCTGAAGCGGGTTTGATCAATAGAGGTAGATGGATCATTTATAAAATCCTTTCAAATCGGGTGAAAAAAGCTTTTCCGCGCGGTATTGCAGATAATCGCTGTCAATTTTATCGGAAAGACGTGAAAAAAGCACTGAAATCGGTGCCTTGCTATGCTCCGAGGTGGCGGAATGTACTAAACTCCGTAAAAAGTCAACTCCGGGTACTTCGTCCATTTTCATGGTGACGTCGTTTTTGCCAAAGTAAAAGCGGATGATGCGCTCGTTTGGAAGCTCAAGAAAGCTTATACGAAGCTTTAAAACGAGGTTACCGTCTTCGTCGGCAGAAAAGCTTCCGACTGTGCTTATAACGTAGCTTTCACCGCCTAAATCAAGCTCCGTTATTTTGCCCTTGCCAAATCCGACGGGTATCCGCTTCGTCGCGACGCCCTCGGTTATATTTACATAAAAATCGTCACCGTCAATATTGAAACTGACGCTTGTTATGCCGTGGGTATAGTTGTTTTGCATTATCTGAACGATGATGGGCAGGATACCTGCGCTTTTTGCATCGGTGAACGCGATGCGCTTACCGCAAAGCTGACTGTACTGCGCGGGCAAAGAGGAGAGCTTTTGTGCGCTTTTTTTCGCAAAGCTTAAAAGTCGCCTGTAAGGGACGAAGGAGCTTGTGCGGAAAACATCTTTTTCGGGATAAAGGTCGGAAAAATACTTATTTATGATAGAGTAAAGTGAGCTTTGCTGAAACACCTCATCGTTGCCGCACAGCGTTACCGCGACGATATCCTTGTCGGGATAGATAAATACGTTTTGTCCAAACATTCCGTTGAAAAGAACAGAGCCGTTTTTACGGTGACACCACATATGGTAGCCGTAATCGTAGTCGCCGACGGATAATGGCACGCTGATATGCGCACGCGTTGCATCGTTTATCCATTTTTCAGAAACGACCTGCTTGCCGTTCCATCTACCATTTTGGCACACGAGCACGCCCAGCTTTGCCATGTCTTCGGCGGAAAGATAAAGACCAAAGCCGCCCTTTTCAATACCCTTAGGGCACGTTTCCCAATGGTAGCGAGTAATACCGAGCACGTCGAAAAGCCGTGGCTTGAGATACTCGGAGAGATTTTGCCCCGTAATTTTACGCACGATGGCGGAAAGAATGTATGAATTTATGCTGTTATAATAAAACTGACTACCTGATTCAAAACGCACAGGGGAGTCAAACCACCCATTGAACCAATCGGAGGATGCGACGATGCTTGCTTCATTGAAGGTTGAGCCGACACTCATGGAAAGAAGGTGGCGCACGCGAGTTTTTTTATGAGTCATTTGAGCGAAGGATGAAAGCTCGCCACTGAAAATGGACACGAGATCGTCATCTATGGAGAGCCTTCCCTCGTCTGTCAGCATACCGATGGCAAGAGACGTAACGCTTTTACAAAGGGAATGGGTAGCACGCCATATGCCAAAGCTGTAAGCACCGAAGCTTGCATCGTAGATAACTGTGCCGTCCTTTACGAGCAAAAGCTGCTGTAAATTTACGTCGTCACAGCTTGTCAGCTCCTTGAGCATTGCGCAAAGATAGGAGGAGGGTATGTTCATATCCTCGGGCTTTGCCCTTTTAAGCAAGGTGAAAGAAGATTCCTCAATGGGAACAGACGCCTTTTGCGGCGGAGTCTGTATACAAGGTATCGTGCTTGTTTCGCTGTCGAAAATGCGAAGAAGCATTTTTAAGGTGTTGTGATGAAGCTTGATATCCATAATTTAAATAAGCGGCATTTTGTTTTTTGCCCTGTATTTTTCGGGGGAAATGCCGAAATATTGCTTGAACGCTTTGGAAAAATAGGAGGCGGAGTTGAAGCCTGACTCGTAGCTTATCTGTTCGACGCCAAGCTCGGTAGTTTTCAAAAGTGCGGCAGCAAAATCTACTCGCAATCTGTTGAGATATTTTACAAAGCTTGTGTTCATATTTGTGCTGAAATATTCGCTGAAATAAGTGGGGGAAATATGGGAGATCTCGGCAATTTCCTCAAGAGTTATCTTTTTGCGGAAATTGTGCTTTATATACGTCAGCGCCGTCTGTATCGGTGTAACCGGTGTGTTCTGCACAGTATCGTTTAAGGAATTGAATTTTCTTATGAGCATAAGGCATATGCGCTCAAGAGCGTTGCGGATCATTAAGAGGTTTTTATTTGGGTCATAATCGTGGTATTCAGCCCATAAAACCGTCATTTCATGATATATTTCGTCGTACTCATCGCCGCTGAATTCAAAATGAGGGAGCTGCTTGTTTGAAACGAGCATACGGATAACGTCAAGGGATAAAATGTCATAGGTAAAATTGATATTGACGATGGAGATCCTGTCGGAAATAAGCTTGATGGAATGAAAATCGGAGGGTGTTATCATATACATACTTCCGCGCTTTATTTCCGAAACGTTGTTGTTGAAGGTATGGATGGCGTGACCTGACGTAATAAACTCGATCTCGTAAAATTCATGCCAATGGAGATTGGAGCCGTAGTCAAGATCGAAATAATCCATTTTAAAGGGAAACTTCGGATATAGACCGTATTCAGAGAAGACGTCTAATTTGAAGCTGCCAATATCGTTTTTTGATTTTTGATTTTGTTCACTGTCACCATTATACCGCCGTTCTACCATATTATACGCCTCCCAAGTCAAATTTCGCTCATTAAATGCTCCTATTTAATATTATATCTCTTTTAAAAATAAAAATCAACACAAATATCCAAAAAAAATACATGAAATAAGGAAAAATATCTATGTACAAAAGGTGCATTTATATATTATAATTACAATAGGATATTTTATTTGGAGGAAAATAAAATGAAAAAGATAGTACTTACAGTTTTAGCGTTACTTGCCGCATTATTGCTTTTGGTATCTTGTGCGCCAAACGAGCAGGGAGAAGCTCCCGACGTAACGGATACACCTACGGCTGTGCAGACTTCCACACCAACACCTATTCCGTCGCGCGCGCCAAAGGCTACGCCGACACCGCTTCCCGTTGTCACTCCCTATCCCGATGGCTTTAAATGGGGGCTTTACTATGAGGACGGCGTTGTTAAGCATGAGGGAGCAGAATTTCGCGGAGCAGGCTTTAACTGCTACGACGCCTTTGCAGGTCTTATCGATAACCCCGACGATGAGGGCTATTTCTACAATTTTAAGATGCTTGCGGAATATGATGTGCCGTATATAAGACTTAATTTTGGCGCATATTGGCCAAATCAATATGAGCTTTACGATAAAGATCCCGAGGAATTTTTCAGACGTATGGACAAAGTCGTCAGATGCGCGGAAGCATTTGATATCGGTCTTATCTGCTCCATGTTCTGGTACGATACGGGACTTACGGATTATTGCGACGAGCCTCGTAATACGGGCTGGGGTGATGAAAACAGCAAAACGCGCGAATTTATGCGCAGATATACTACAGACGTTGTAAACCGTTACAAAAACAGCCCTGCGATCTGGGTTTGGGAATTCGGCAACGAGTACAATCTCGGCATGGATCTTCCCAATGCATCAAGCTGCAGACCTGCAATACATGAATCTCTCGGTACACGCACGGAGCGTACTTACGAGGATGATATGAAGCTTGAAGATATTATGGATGCTCAGCAGGAGTTTGCAGAGCTTGTCCGTTCCCTTGACCCTTGGCGTCTTATTACTACAGGGCACTCCGTACCCCGTGCAGGACAATGGCATCAGTATATGTATAAATCATGGGGTCCTGATGACCGCGAGCAGGCAACAGAGGCGCTTTCTCTTCTGACACCAGATCCGTTTGACACCATAAGCGTTCATTTGTACACGCCTGAAAAGTGGTTCGACGGTATAAAAACAAATGCAGATTACGTTGGCTATCTTGCGGAAGCGGCAAAGGAGCTTAACAAATGCACGTTTATCGGTGAGTTCGGTGGTGATTTCTCCACTCTGGGCAGAGATGTTGTAACGGCGCAGATAAACGAGATACTTGAGGCGATGAAGGAAAATGAGATAGACCTTGGCGCAATATGGTGCGTATGGAATCCCTTTGACTTTTCCAAGGATGCCGATAATATTCAGCCGAATAATAAAAACGCATTCGTTTTGGACCTTGTAAAGCAGTATAATCAACAGGTCTGGGCACAAATAGGATACGAGAAATAAAAGGTGATAAAATGAAAAAAGATCCGAGTAAAATTATTTTAACCTTTACGGCGACGCAGTGGTACTGCATGCCTGATGCATTTATGAAAATGGCGCAGGAGATACATAAGGAAAATATGCCCGTTACATGGCAGATAAATTATGAAACGGCTGAAACGGAATGCGAGCAGATAAATGCATTCCATGAAAAATACGGCGATGAAATAATGATGATAGGCGGTGGTGGGGAAAAGGAAAAGTGGCAAAAGCTGTTCCCGTGGTCGAAGCTTAACATCGTAGGCGGCGCCCGTCCGTCGCCTGAAGGTGCATCAAGCTTGGAAAAGTCGGGAATAGAGGGCGTTTGGGGCTATTGTGATTTCCAAACGGGTAACGACGGAATAACGCATTGGGGATGTCCGTGGGGAATGTTCCGCCTTTCAAAGAAAGTTCCGTTTATCCCCTCGACTGATTCTGATATAATCGGTATCCCTTGGACGCTTCGCGATATACATAAGACGTACAGCCTCAATCAGGCTATAAATTTCTGCACAGATCCCATTGAGCATATACGCACGAAAACGCTTGATAAGGGTGATAATATCTCCTTTTTTCAGAATCTTTTTGATGAGCTTTTGGAAAATACGGCGTGGAATGAACGCGTATATGCGTGTATCCACGAGGAGTGCGACGGCCCGTTCATTTTTTCCGGCAAGGAGACCTCCAACGAGGGTGCAACGGCTGAGCAGTCGGAGCTTATGTACGGCATGATGCGTAATTGGATAAGATATGCAAAGAGACGCGGTGCGACTGTAATGACGCTTGCTGAAGCAGTAGAGGATTATAAGGCTGTAACAAAGGGCGGAGTTTTGCCTTCCACGTTGCTTACACGCGACAAGCATCACGGACGTATTTTCCAATATGTGCTTCCGCCGTCAAAGGGCACGGACCTTGGCGAATTTGGCGATGCCGGTAATTTTCCCGACACGATTTTCCATTACGACAAGGATTGTATGCTTATTTTCCGTTCTCCATCCATGCAGCCTGAAACCGTGCTTGATTACAAGACGCAGACTGTGACGGAAAAGGGCGGATATCCGCGCCAGCAGGAGCTCCCCTATATTCGAGGCTGGGAGTGCAACCGCACGGACGATGAAAAGACGTTTGAATACAGACTTTCTTCGTGGGTATCGATTCCGTACGGCCTTTTTGAATGGGGTAATTTCGAGGGCTGGAAGGTCAAAGCAACTAACTTTGACGAGGTCAAGATAATCGGAAACCGTGGAATGCTTCTTCGCTTTGAGATAAATCTCAAGGAAAAGACTGCGATGGAGATTAACGACGAAATGGCAAGAGGCATGAAATATTTTGTAACATTGGAGAGGGAATAGTATGAAAAAACTGTTGTTATTACTCGTGTTGCCGCTTTTGCTTGTGCTTGCAAGCTGCGGAGGAGTAAACGATGGACCCACACCTACCCCGAATGTCACGGATACTCCTACACAGATTGATACACCTGCGCCCACAAAGGCGGAACAAAGCGAAGAAGATGACGCGAAGCCTTATCATGAAAGTGTTATTTCCTATACGCAGATGCTCGCTGAAAACGGAATGACCGATTGGGAAGTTGCGACGACAGGCAGTATTGCGGCTGACAGATACGGCGCAGTTTCCATATATGGTCATACACACAGCGAAGGCAGGATAGCTTACGTTGGTGATGAGCGTTGCGAAGCGGAGAGCTCCGTTTTGCAGGTCAGTTTTGTTTACGACAGACCTGAGATACTCAACGGTGATGCACTGATAAGCATCTCTCCCCGTGTCGAGGCGCTTGACGGATTCAGCGATTACCGTCTGGTGTATAAGGCTGACGATTATTCGTGCATGGGCTGGTTTTTGTATAACGCTAAAAAGGATGATTATATTTCAAATCCTGCAACGGCATCCCCTATCTGCTCGGCACAGATGACACTTGATTACGGAATTGAGTACACGGTATACATCCGAGTTAAAAATACGAAAAGCGGCGTATCATTCCGCGTATTTTTGGACGATCCCCGTGTGAAAAACGACCATAAATTTGAGCTTATGAGCGGTGTTGACATAAGTGAAGATGCTATGAAGGGTGAATGTGAAGCGGCGTTTGCCATATCGAGCAAGGCACTTACCTGTGCCGCGCCTGTATTGCGCATAACTGAAATTCTTGCATATCCCGAGGATGTGCTTTCCGAAATGCAAAACAGATACGATGAAAAGCACAATACCGTCGCGGACGGCTACGACAATGGCGAGGGCGCAGGCTATCTTATGCAAAAGGGCATTATCGACGGCGGTGCATACGTCGGCGACAGCGAAATAACGGCGCAGGATTTTGTGGCGGCGCTGACAAGGGTTCTTGCAGACAGGAAGACTGTTTTTGAAAATTCCGATAAGGATATTATGGAAGCGGCAAAGGCGTGCAAGGTAATTGCAAAGGACGCTGATTTTGATGGCGTGCTTACGCGTTACGGTGCGGCGAAGATTTTGGCGTTTGCCCTTTCCGATGAAGCCGTGACTGGCGCTGACAGGTACGAGGCTTATCTTTCCGATGCTACATCAATACCTGCGGAAGACAAGGAAAGCGTTCTGTTTGCCTTGGCAAGCGGCGCGATGACAGCTGTAGACGGTGTGTTTGATGGCGATAAGGCTGTAACATGGAACGATGCTTCACAGATGCTTTTAGCTGTCCACGGCAAGTATAACAGAGCAGAAAATACAGAGGGCAGAAGCCTTCGTGTGCCAAGCTTTTTTGCAAACGGAATGGTATTGCAAAGAGGTAAGGAGCTTCCGTTTTGGGGCTATGGCGCAAACGGAACGCAGGTTACAGTAGCTATGGGCGGCAAAACGGCAACTGCGGATGTTGAAAACGGTGAGTGGAAGCTGTATCTTCCTGCTATGGAAGCAGGCGGACCTTATGAAATTAGAATTACCGATACTGCAGGCGGAAGTAAGACCATATCTGACGTGCTTGTGGGCGAGGTCTGGATAATGGCGGGACAGTCGAATATGCCAATGCATCTTAACGAAACTATCGGTGGCAGGGAAGAGGCGGCAAGCGCTGATTATCCAGAAATACGCATTATGGATAAATGGGGTGGATTAGCGCACGCACCTTCATTCGACGTGCAGGGCGCAAGCTGGAAGAAGGTCAACACTTCGGGCGCTTACACGGCCATAGGCTACTATGTGGCGAAGGCTATCCATACGGAGCTTGACGTGCCTGTTGGTATAATCCAGGTTGCCATCGGCGGAACGGAGATACGCACGTGGATGCCCAACAGCGCAAAGCATCTTTTGGAGGCTGAAATTGAGCAATACGGCGGTTATATACCTGCGGCGATGGATCCCACGCTGTATTATAACGGTACTGTTGCACCGCTTTGTGATTACGCAGTAGCAGGTATCGTATGGTATCAGGGTGAGGGCAATTCTAACATTTATCACACAAGACAGTATGAGTGGCAGCTTAAGGCGCTTATGGAGGGCTGGAGAGACCAGCTTGGCAATGAAAAGCTTCCGTTTTATATAATCCAGCTTCCGAGTTACGGTGTGAATATGCATATTTCGGAAAGCTCCGGTATATGGGACGTATTTTGGCCCTATACGCGTGAGGCACAGCTTAAAACCTGGCAGGCAACGGAGAATACGGGGCTTGTTGTCACCATAGATGCAGGCGATGAGGATGATATCCATCCGAAAAATAAACGGCCCGTTGGTGAGAGAACGGCGGCGCTCATACTTGCGGATACATACGGACTTGATATTGCATACCAAGGTCCAATCTATAAGTCGGCCGTATTTGAAAACGGAAAAGCAGTTTTATCGTTTGATTATGTATACGGCGGTCTTGTCGGCAAAAACAACGGAGTTGACGATGGTGCAACGGAGCTTGTGGGCTTTGAAATATGCGGCGAGGACGGCAATTTTGCAAAGGCGAAGGCGTATATCGACGGCGATACGGTCGTTGTATACAGAGACGATATTGCCGAGCCTGTTGCGGTGCGATACGCGTGGAACAATGTTCCTGAATTTTCGCTGTATAACTCGGAAGGATTCCCCGCGACACCGTTCAGAACAGACGAACAAAGACCGTAAAATGATATAAAAAGAGCCTTTGAAAGTGTCAAGCTTTCAAAGGCTCTTTAATTGTAATAGCCAAGCTTTTCAAAGAAAAGGTTGGCGTGAAAACCACCAGCAGTGCTGGTGGTTCTAAAAAGCTTTAGCTATGAGTAGAAAAAGTATCCTCCTTTTGCTATAATAAGT
>SVND01000065.1 GCA_015067075.1 Oscillospiraceae bacterium | reverse complement strand
TACACTTATTATAGCAAAAGGAGGATACTTTTTCTACTCATAGCTAAAGCTTTTTAGAACCACCAGCACTGCTGGTGGTTTTCACGCCAACCTTTTCTTTGAAAAGCTTGGCTATTACAATAAAAAAGCAGATTCAATAAAAAAATCTGCTTTTTTTTCATTAAATTCGGCAACGTAATTGACAGCAAAAAGAAAGTGTTGTATAATATATGATATTTCTTTTAAAGAAAGGAAGCCCCTTATATGAAATGTCCTTTTTGCGGCGCACTTGACAGCAAGGTCATCGACTCACGCCCCACAGAAGAATTTTCAAGTATCCGCCGCAGACGTGAATGTCTTGTCTGCCAAAAGCGTTTTACTACTTTTGAAATAGTTGAATCTTTACCCATAATCGTTATAAAGAAAGACGGCTCACGTCAGAGTTTTGACAGAAATAAGCTCATGCGCGGTCTTATAAAATCATGTGAAAAGCGTCCCGTTTCTCTTGAAAAAATCGAGCACGCAGTAAATGAGATCGAAACCACACTCCAAAACTCACTTGACCGCGAAGTTCCATCCACCGTTATCGGTGAAATGGTTATGAAAAAGCTTAAGGAGCTCGACCAGGTCGCTTACGTGCGTTTTGCTTCCGTTTACAGACAGTTCAAGGACATCAACACGTTCATGGAGGAGCTTTCACGCTTACTTGAGGACAAGGAAAATCAAAACAATCAATAAGCTTTTTTCCTGTCATTTTCCGAGTTTTAATACACACAATAAATATGTCCTATTTTATTCAGGCGAAGCTTCGCCAATGGAGGAATTATGAAAAAATCAGACAATACTATGCTTAAGCTTCTCGGTGCATTTGCACTGGGCGCCGCCGCAGGCGCAGGTGCCGTCATCGCTGCACGTCTTATCAAGCCTTATCTGCCCTGCTGCAGCTGTGAGGTCATCCCTTGTGATGATACCTGCGATTGCTGCTGTGAGGAGAACGGCGCTGAATGCTGTGAAGCTCCCTGCGAATGCACGGAACAGTCCTGTGAATGTGCAGAGCAAGCAGAACAATAAGCTTTAAGGATATATCCTTATGAAAAAGTACAGCAATATCGTTAAAAATCACGGCTTTGCCGTGATTACGATAATTGCCGCAATTGCTTTTACAGTTGCGGCTGCTTTTGTTGCAAATGCATCACGGCCTGAGCGGATCGAAAACAGCTTTTCCGTATCTTCCCTCAAAACGCCTGCCGCCTTCGTCGGCGCACCGAAAAGCAGTATCGCTTCACCGACTCCTATGCCAATTGAGCCGATAAATATAAATGAAGCAGGTATAACTCTGCTCACCTGCTTACCGGGTATCGGTGATGCTCTTGCTCAGCGTATAATTGCTTACCGCGACGAGCACGGTCCATTTTCGTGCGTGGAGGAGCTTCTCAACGTCAGCGGTATCGGAGAGAAAAAGCTTGAAGGCTTTCGCGAATACGTGCTCATTGATTAAAGGAAGGAGCTTTAATTTCGGGCGATGGATAAAATACATATTTTAAATCTTGCTTTTGACAATGTGAATATGGACGAAGCATCGTTGCGCGTTGCAAAGGCTTTGGAAAGCAAAACAAAGCTTAAAATTGCCACGGTAAACGCAGAGATCGCATACCTTTGCGAAAAGGATGCCACAGCTTTGGCAACTATCGGTGCTTTCGATATGGTCGTTTGTGACGGTGTCGGCGTGCTTTACGCATCTAAAATAGTGGGCACACCGCTGAAGGAGCGCGTGGCAGGTATTGAGCTTGGCGAGCGAATCATTTCCGATATTGCTGCAAGCGGACACAAGCTTTTCCTTCTCGGTGCCGCACCGGGTGTTGCTGAAGATGCGGCAAAAAAGCTTTGTGAAAAGTACACGTCACTTAATATTTGCGGCACCCATGACGGCTATTTTAAGGATGATGCACACGTTATCGAGCAAATAAACAACAGCGGTGCTGACGTAGTTTTCGTTTGCCTCGGTGCTCCGAAGCAGGAAAACTGGATAAGTGCAAACTGCGACAAGCTTTGTGCAAGCGTGTTCATCGGCTTAGGCGGAAGTCTCGACATATATGCAGGCAACTCAAAGCGCGCCCCTGCATTTTTCTGCCGCTTTGGCTTGGAATGGCTTTACAGGCTTATTTGCCAGCCTTGGCGCATCAAGCGCATGATGGCGCTTCCCAAGTATATTTTGCGCGTTATTTTCCGCGGTAAAAATATAAACAGATAATTTTTGGAGGTAATAATTATGAGAGATGAAACAAAATGCCTGCATTCAGGTTATACACCTAAAAACGGAGAGCCTCGCGTTGTCCCCATATATCAAAGCACTACTTATGTTTTCGATTCCACAGAAGAAGTTGGTTCAGTTTTTGACGAGCCCACAAAAGCGCTCATTTACTCCCGCTTTGCAAACCCCACTGTAATGGCAGTTGAAGCCAAGATAGCTGACCTTGAAGGCGGTATAGGCGCAATGTGCACCTCTTCCGGACAAGCCGCATCGCTTATGTCTATTCTCAATATCTGCCACGCAGGCGACAGCATCATCAGCACTGCACAGATATACGGCGGCACATTCAACCTTTTTGCCGTAACGCTTAAAAAGCTGGGCATTGAGTGCATTTTCGTCGATGCAAACGACGACGATGAAACTATCCGCAAGGCTTTCAAGCCCAATACTAAAGCTCTTTTCGGCGAAACGATCGCAAACCCCGCACTTACCGTACTCGACATTGAGCGCTTCGCTCGCATCGCACACGAAAACGGTGTTCCTCTTATTATGGACAACACGTTCGCCACTCCCGTGCTTTGCAAGCCCATCAGCTACGGCGCTGATATAGTTATACATTCCACAACCAAATACATGGACGGTCACGCTCTTCAGGTCGGCGGTGTCATCGTTGACAGCGGTAATTTCGATTGGACAAACGGCAAATTCCCCGAATTTACAGAGCCCGACGAATCATATCACGGCATTTGCTACACTGAAACGTACGGTAAAGCCGCTTACATTATCAAAGCAAGAATGCAGCTTATGCGCGATTTCGGAGCTTATCCCGCCGCTCATTCCGCTTTCCTTCTTAATCTTGGTCTTGAAACGCTTTCCATGAGAATGAAGCAGTATTGCGAAAACGCTCTTACCGTCGCAAAGTATTTTGAAAGCTCCGATAAGATCGAAAAGGTCATTTATCCCGGTCTTGAAAGCGACGCAGGCTATGCAAACGCTCAAAAGTATCTCAAGGGCGCAAGCGGCGTTGTATCTATAGTAATAAAGGGCGGCAAGGCTAACGCCGTTAAGTTTATGGACAGTCTCAAGCTCGCTTCAAACGAAGTCCACGTTGCCGATATACGCACATGCGTGCTTCACCCCGCCAGCGAAACACACCGTCAACTTACGGAGGAACAGCTCGTCGCCGCAGGCATCAACCCCGGTCTTATCCGCTTCTCCGTCGGTCTTGAAAATATAGACGACATTATCGAGGATATCGAGCAGGCTCTTGCAAACGTATAATTGATAAAAATCCTGTATGGCACAAAACCATACAGGATTTTTTTACTTTTTGTATTCAAGCTTTCTGTATTCCAGCGGAGACATTTTGTAATATTGCTTAAACGTTCTTGAAAAATAGGAGGATGAGCAAAATCCGGCATCAAAGGCTATCTGCTCCACCGACATATCGGAAACAGCCAAAAGCGACGCGGCATAATCAACGCGCAACTTATTAAGATATTTCATCATCGACATACCTCCCGTATTTTTTGAAAAATACATCGGAAAATATTTTGGAGAAATATGGATAAGTGTCGCAAGCTGATCGACCGTTATCTTTTTTCTGAAATTCTTTTTTAAATATTCCAAAACAGGCATAAGCAAAATTTCTTCTTTTTCCTTTTTGCTGTATTTCCGTGCTTTTTGAAGTATAAGCAGGCAAATGCGTTCTAAAATATTTTGTGCAAAGGCCTCATCGTATTCATCCGTTTTGTCATATTCATTTTTAAGCATCGTGAACTCATTCGTCCAGCACATAAGCTCTTCATCTTCCAATGCCAACGCTGCGGTCGCGCCTATTTCAAGAAGCTCACATCCTATTCTCGAAGAAACAGCATCAAGTGTAAAGCTGAGCGAAGCCACCCTTATCTGCCCGCCATCTTCAAAAAGCCATGCATGAAAATCAGAGGGAGTAAGAAAAAACACAGAGCCCGATTGAACGGCAATCTTCTTTCCGTTTATAATCGTGTAAGCCTTATCTGCAAAAATCACAAGCTCCATTTCATAGTATTCATGCCAATGTGTATTTATATTTTTTATTATATTCGTAAAATGCACATGATACGGCTGTTTACTAAATTGCAGACCGTATAATCTGTCAATTGCTTTTTCCATATACACCGCCTCCGCACGGTAATTATACATCCTTCATCATGCTTTTTCAAGTATTTTTTTTGCTTTTATGAAAAAAACAGCTGTAATCAAGTCTTTTTTCTTGTTTTTATTAAAATAGGAGAACAAATCTGATTTGTTCTCCTATTTTCTATTCGGATGTTATTCCTTTTCAAAAACAAGCTTTCCATCCTTGTCCTTGCCGACAACGGTATCGCCCGCTTTTATCTCACCGCTGAGCATTTGCTCCGCAACAGCATCCTCAACGCGCGACTGAATTGCGCGCTTGAGCGGTCTCGCTCCGTATATGGGATCAAATCCTGCTTTCGCTAAAAGCTCGACTGCGCTGTCATCAAAGGTGGCAACGATGCCGTTTGCCGCAATTCGCTTCGCCGTCGCTGCAAGCATATTTTTAGCAATTTGAGTTATATTCTCCTGTGTAAGCTGTTCAAACACGATTATATCGTCAACACGGTTGAGAAATTCAGGTCTGAAGGATTTTTTAAGCTCTTCCATGACGTTTTCTCTGATTTGCTCCTGTGTCTGCTCAAAGCTGTCACTTCCTGTAAAGCCAAGACTCTTTTTCTTCTCCGTAATCAGTCTTGCACCCAAATTGGAGGTCATGATAATAACGGAATTTTTGAAATCAACGCGTCTTCCGTGGGAATCCGTGAGCATACCGTCGTCAAGTATCTGCAAAAGAATATTGAACACATCGGGATGTGCCTTTTCTATTTCATCGAAAAGCACCACGCTATAGGGCTGGCGGCGAATCTTTTCCGTAAGCTGTCCCGCATCGTCATAGCCGACATAACCGGGAGGCGAGCCAACAAGGCGCGATACCGTATGTTTTTCCATATATTCCGACATATCTATACGAATAAGCGCGTTTTCGTCGCCGAAAACAGCCTCTGCCAACGCCTTTGAAAGCTCTGTTTTACCTACACCTGTCGGGCCAAGAAAAATGAACGAGCCGATGGGACGCTTCGGGTCCTTAAGACCGACTCTGCCACGTCTTATGGCCTTTGCTACAGCCGTTACAGCCGTATGCTGACCTACAACGCGCTCATGAAGAATATCCTCCATTTTAAGAAGCCTTTCAGCTTCCGTTTCCTCCAGCTTTTTAACGGGAATATTCGTTGATACAGAAACTATCTCCGCAATATCCTCGGCAGTAAGCTCTGTTTTGGCGGAGCTTTCCTTCTTGCTCCATTCATCCTTGCGCTTTTCTATTTCAGCCGCAATCTCCTTTTCTTCATCGCGCAATGCGGCAGCTTTTTCAAAATTCTGATGCAATACGGCATCCTCTTTTTGCTTTTTCACATCGTCAAGCTTTTGTTCAAGCTCTCGCACATCAACGGGAGCAGTCATGGAGCGAATACGTACTCTTGACGCCGCCTCATCAATAAGGTCGATCGCCTTGTCAGGCAAAAATCTATCCGTGATATATCTTGCAGACATGGAAACCGCCGCAGATATAGCTTCGTCACTTATTTTGATCTTGTGGTGCGCTTCATATCTGTCGCGCAAGCCTTTAAGTATCTCAACAGCCTGCTCTTGCGTGGGCTCGCCTACGTTTACAGGCTGAAATCTTCTTTCAAACGCCGCATCCTTTTCTATATGCTTGCGATATTCATCAAGGGTCGTTGCACCTATGAGCTGTATTTCACCTCTTGCCAAAGCAGGCTTAAGGATATTCGCCGCATCTATTGCACCCTCTGCGCCGCCTGCACCAATGACCGTGTGTATCTCGTCGATAAAAAGTATCACGTTTTTTACGCGTTTCACTTCATCTATGGCGTTTTTCATGCGCTCCTCAAACTCTCCACGGTACTTTGTTCCAGCTACCATACTGCCCATATCAAGAGCCATTACGCGCTTGCCCTTTAAAAGCTCGGGGACATTGCCTTCCGCAATGCACTGCGCCAGCCCCTCTGCCACAGCGGTTTTGCCGACACCCGGCTCACCTATAAGGCAGGGATTGTTCTTCGTTCTTCTGGAAAGGATCTCAACTATACGCTCAATTTCTCTGTCTCTGCCTATTACAGGGTCGATCTTGCCCTCCTTAGCCATCGCCGTAAGATCTCTTGCAAACTGCTGTAAAACACCGCCCTTTTGCTTGCCGCCTGCTTCTCCGCCTATTTCCGCACCGTCGTTTGCGCCGTCGTCAGCGTCGTTTTGCGACGCTTGAGCTGAACAAAGCTTTGATATTTCGCCGTAAAACTCCTTTGCATCAATGCCGAAGCTACGCAATATGGCAACTGCCACGCTGTCACTTTCACGCAATATCGACAGAAGAATATGCTCCGTGCCAATGAAATTATTCTTTCTTGCTTGAGCTTCCGCAAGGGCAATTTCCAAAATACGCTTTGTTCTCGGTGTCATATCCGCAGGAGAAACTGCTGTTGGGATACCACTTCCCGTAAGGCGTACTACCTCCTGCTGTATTTTTTCCGTATCTACGCCCTTTGCCGCCAAAAGCTGACTTGCCGCACCGTCACTTACAGCCGCAAGACCTATTAGCAAATGCTCACTGCCCATATAAGTATGACCAAGCTTTCTTGCGCTTTCAAGTGCCGCAGTAAGGGCTCTGTTTGCTTTTTCCGTAAATCTGAATTTATTCATACCGTAAACCTTCTTTCATCAATAAGATCAGCCTTCGCTTCTTCTTTCACCGAACGCAACTCTGCACAGCTCCGCTCTTTTTACGTCGCGCTCCTGTGCCGTAAGGATGTTCGATGATGTTTTTTGTATCGCCGCGGGATGTGTTGAAATAATAAGATAATCCACATCCGCAAGTGTTATATCCGTTATCAAGCCTGCCGCTATACCGAGGCGAACGTCACTTATGCGCTGCATAAACTCCTTCGTCGCCATGGAATAAGCGTATTTCAATATGCCGTAGCTTCTGAAAACTCTGTCTTTAAGCTGTACGCTCGCGTTTTTTATCATTGCCTCGCGCGTTTTGCGCTCCGCATCAATTATGCCTGATACAACGCTTTCAAGCTTTTCAATGGCTTCCCCCTCGGAAACACCCATGGTTATCTGGTTTGAAAGCTGAAAAAAACAGCCCTCCGCTTCGCTTCCTTCGCCGTAAAGTCCGCGCACCGCAATACCAAGCTTTGATGCCGCATTTATAAATTTCCCTGCCGCGCCTGTAGCAACAAGACAAGGTATGTGCACCATTACGGAAGCACGCAAGCCCGTGCCGAGATTGGTGGGACAATGCGTTATATATCCGAGGTTTTCACTGAACGCATATTTTACGTTGCCTTCAAAAAGATCGTCAAGCTTATCTGCGTTTTCATACGTCTGCTTAAGCTCAAAGCCCGCCGTCATCGTTTGTATCCTCAGATGGTCTTCTTCATTGACCATGACCGATGCCGTTCCGTCCTTCTTAACAAGTAAAGCACGGGGCATTCTGCTTTGTGCAAACTCAGGGCTTATAACGTGCTGTTCAGCGAAAACCGCCGCATCATTTTCAGACATATCGTCCATGGAAAGAAACTCATATTCTTCGCTCATAGCAGGCGTGTTTGTATATATCTGTTTTGCTTTTTCAGTTATTTCCGCCGCTTTTTCATTTGATAAACGCTTTCCGAAAGCGTAGCCTTCTATATTTCTGGCAAGTCTTATTCTTGAGCTTACCGCCACATCTCTGTCCTTTGCATCCGTATTGTAAAAATTCTTAAGCGTCATATTCCGTCTCTCCTTCCTTTAGCTTTCAGCGCCGTTTTCTTTTTCAATTTCTCTTATACGGTCACGAAGCTGTGCCGCCTTTTCAAATTCCTGTTCACTTATCGCCTTTGTGAGCTGAAGCTTAAGTTCCTTAAGCTCACGCTTTTTGCTTATCTCTCCGCCTGCGCTGCGCGGTATTTTACCCTTATGCTGTACATTGCCGTGTATACGCTGAATAACGGGTAAAACGCCTTGTGCAAACTCCTCGTAGCAAGCAGGACAGCCAGCCTTGCCTTCCTTTACAAAATCATGGAGAGTTGCTCCGCACATTTTGCACTTCCTTACATTTGCCGCGGTTATCTGTGCCGACGGCATCATGTTGAAAAGTCCCCCGAATATTTTGCCGATGTCAAGGCTCTCCGCAAGATTGCCCATATTTAAAAATCCCATCTGCTGCATGCACTGTGCACAAAGGTGCATTTCCGTCGTTTTGCCGTTTATCGTTTGCTTTATAATTCCCGTAGCTTCATTCTTATTGCATTTTTGACATAACATAATTACTTCACCTTTCCTATCATTTATATCAGCGCTAAAAGCATCGCCTTTAGCACCGCCGCTGTCGCCGCGTTACGCATTTGCGGCGATATCATCATAAAATTTCTTGGCGATACAGCCGCCACCATCACGTTCATCGTCTGTTCATCAATGACACCGTTTGCGCAAAGATTCATACAAATAGCCTTTGCCGAAGCAAAATCCAGTGATGCACCGATGCTGTTTACAACGTGCATCAAAAATGCGTTTCTACCAACACGCACCTTTGTTATCCTTATAAATCCGCCGCCGCCTCGTCTGCTTTCAACCGTATATCCCTGCTCAGGAGTAAATCTTGAAGCAATGACATAGTTTATCTGGCTCGGTACGCATCCTATTTTCATCGCAAGCTCGTTTCTTTGAAGCTCTGCTGTACCGTCACTTTCCTCAAGCTGTTTATTTATAAATTCAGCAATAAGATCACTTATATTCACAGCAAGTCACATCCTTTTGTCGAAATTAGTCATTTAAAGTCAAACTTTTTGACTTTTCTTGACCTTGCAAACATATTATATCTCTTACCGTTAAATTTATCAAGGTCAAAGAAAGTCAGTTTTGACCTTCTTTGACCTTTACGCATTAAAATATCGCTCTTTTCCTCTTGTTTTCAAAGTTTTTTAAGCTTTTTCTCTTGTTTTCTCATTTTTGACTATTTGCATATATAAAGGCTGCACCAACGAAACGGAGAGTTTGTTGGTGCAGCCTTTATATATAGGGGAAACTATCAAATTGATCTTGTTACAATGCCTTCGCAAGCATTGTCCTGAGCATTTATTTCGGTTAAAAACGCGCCGAAATATTTTTGTTCAGCGTTTTTCCGCGCATTCACAGCATCGTCGAAATCAAAAAATGATCCGAAATTCATAAGCTTACCTTTAAATTTCAATCTGGCAACCCATTTTTGTTGCTTTTTATGCCAATATACACCTCGGCAACCGCTCGTGTTAGCAGATGTCATTTTCATTTCGCTGATTTTTGTTACTTGCGTTCCTTGTTCAAATCCGGCAGATTTGAACGCCTGTTTAACGCTGTTTTGATGTGCACAATCTGCGCACATTCTGTTTTTTTCATTTGTAAGCTGGTCTGTTGTTCTATACACAATATTTCCGCACTCACATTTGCATTTCCACTCAACGACCATTCTGTCGCCGCGTTTACGCTTTGATTCAGATCTTTCGAGTACAGTAATCTTGCCGAACACCTTACCTGACAGATTCGGAGACTTACCGCATCCACAGCTGGTGACATGCCCGCTTTTTAAATTTCCTGTAGTTGCTTGATGAGTATTACCGCAATCGCATTGACAAAGCCAACGCCGATGCCCATTTTTCGGGGGGGGGGGGGAAAGTAGCTCTTTTCCAACAAAAC
>SVND01000064.1 GCA_015067075.1 Oscillospiraceae bacterium | reverse complement strand
CCTTTTGTAGCCATAACAAAAACCTCCTATGGTACCATTATACCATAAGAGGTTTTGTCTTTTTTCTTTTTTGTGAACTAAACGGGGTTCACTTCAAAATTGGCTTGTCCTTTTTTACATTATGGCGGTGAAAATCTGAAAAAATTCAAAAAAACTATTGACATCAGCGCTTTACTGTGCTAAAATATATGATAAATTGAACAGCGATAGAAAAGCGATGACGAAGAACGGTCAAGTATAACGCATTTCAGAGAGCCGATGGTTGGTGAAAATCGGTATGCAACGCCTTGTCCTCTCCCTTCTGAGCTGTCCGCCTGAACACCGCTTTTGCGGCGCATAGGGTGTACCGTGTATGCTACGTCAGTGCATAGAGGTTGTCTGACCTCGAAGAGTGGCGGAAAATTCCGCAATTTGAGTGGTACCGCGAGTGGTTATTTTGTTAACACCCGTCTCAAAGCAAAAAAGCTTTGGGACGGTTTTTGTTTTTCGCTGTGTAAGATGAAAAAGCAGATATAATCCAATAAAGGAGAAAATATTATGATGGATTCAAGTAAATACCGAGTTGGATATTTCCCTGTAGACGGTAAATACAACAAATGGGCGAACAAAGATCGCATCGCAAAAGCACCCGTCTGGTGCTCCGTTGATATGCGTGACGGCAATCAGAGCCTTGTTATCCCCATGAGCCTTGAAGAAAAAATAGAATATTATAAGGTACTTTTGGAGGTCGGATTTAAGGAGATCGAGGTTGGCTTTCCTGCGGCGAGTGAAACGGAATATGAATTTTTGCGCACGCTTATTGATAATAATATGATACCTGACGACGTTACGGTGCAAGTGCTGACACAATGCCGTGAGCACATTATCCGCAAAACCTTTGACGCTTGCAAAGGCGCGCCCAGTGCGATCATTCACTTTTACAATTCTGTAAGCGTTGCACAGCGTGAGCAGGTGTTCAAAATGAGCAAGGAAGAGATAATGCAGATAGCTGTTGACGGGGCGAAGCTGGTGAAAAAGCTGGCAAAGGAATACGAGGGCAATTTCCGATTTGAATATTCTCCCGAATCCTTTACGGGAACGGAGCCTGAATACGCCTTGGAGGTCTGCAACGCGGTTTTGGACGTTTTAGAGCCGAGTGCCGACAACAACGTAATTATCAACTTACCTGTCACGGTGGAAATGAGTCTGCCTCACGTTTACGCTTCACAGGTAGAATATATGAGCGAAAATCTCAAGTACCGCGAGTTTGTCACGCTGTCGCTCCATCCCCATAACGATCGCGGCACAGGCGTTGCCGATACGGAGCTTGCACTTTTAGCAGGTGCAGACCGCGTTGAAGGCACACTTTTCGGCAACGGAGAGCGCACGGGCAACGTGGATATAATCACCCTTGCACTCAATATGTATTCCCACGGCGTTGACCCGAAGCTTGACCTTTCAAACATGAATTATCTCGTTGAAAAATATGAAAAATGTACCCGTATGCACGTTTATGAGCGTGCACCGTATGCAGGAGCGTTGGTGTTTGCGGCATTTTCAGGCTCCCATCAGGATGCTATTGCCAAGGGCATGAAGTATAGGGCGAAAAACAAGCTCCATCAATGGTCTGTACCGTATATTCCCATCGACCCGAAGGATATCGGCAGAACGTATGACGCCGACGTTATTCGTGTCAACTCTCAAAGCGGCAAGGGCGGTATCGGATATCTGCTTGAGCAGACCTTCGGCTACAATCTTCCGCCGAAGATGCGCGAGCATTTCAGCTATTTGTGCAAAAATATTTCCGACCATCAGCATAAAGAGCTTAAGGCTGATGACGTGCTTGATATATTTACCGCAAATTATCTTAACCTTGACAGCGGCATTGACGTTACGGATTTTGACTTCATGCGCGAAAACGATATGGTAAAGATAAACATTACCTTTAAAAAAGACGGCGCTGAAAAAGAGATGGAAGCGGAGGGCAACGGTACGCTCAGCGCTATCAACAACGCCTTGAGTGAATTTACAGGCGAGCAGTATACCTTGCAGGTGTTTACTCAGCACAGTATGCAGGGCGAGGGCTCTCGAAGCGTTGCCGCTTCGTACATCGGCTTGGAGCGTGCGGACGGAGAGATGTTCTGGGGCGTTGGCACGGACACGGACGTTATTACAGCAAGTACAAAGGCGCTTCTCAGCGCATTCAGCAATATGACAAGGGGAGGTAAATAAAATGGGAATGACTATGACACAAAAAATACTTGCCGCCCATGCAGGGCTTGACAAGGTGGAAGCGGGACAGCTTATAAACGCAAAGCTTGATATAGTGCTCGGCAACGATATTACAACGCCTGTAGCTGTAAATGAATTCAAAAAAGCAGGCTTTGACAAGGTTTTTGATAAGGACAGAGTGGCAATAGTCCTTGACCATTTTGTTCCCAACAAGGATATAAAAGCGGCGGAGCAAAGCAAGACTTGCCGTGATTTTGCCTGCACGCACTGTGTAAGCCACTTTTATGACGTTGGCAAAATGGGCATTGAGCACGCACTTCTTCCCGAACAGGGCGTAGTAACGGCAGGCGACTGCATTATCGGCGCAGACAGCCATACCTGCACCTACGGTGCGCTCGGCGCGTTTTCCACAGGCGTCGGCTCGACTGATATGGCGGCAGGCATGGCGACAGGTATGGCTTGGTTTAAAGTGCCGTCAGCTATCAAATTCGAGCTTACGGGTAAATTGCCCTACAACTGCAGCGGCAAGGACGTTATCCTTACCATAATCGGCATGATAGGCGTTGACGGAGCACTTTACAAGAGCATGGAATTTGCGGGCGAGGGCGCTCACGGGCTTTCCATGGACGACCGCCTTTGCATTTGCAATATGGCAATAGAAGCAGGTGCGAAAAACGGTATTTTCCCTGTTGACGACGTGACGATGGCGTACCTTAAGGGCAGAAGCGAAAGAGAGCCCGTTGTTTTTGAGGCTGACAGCGATGCGGAATATGAAAAGGTAATAGAAATCGATCTTTCAAAGATAGTGCCGACAGTTGCTTGTCCTCATCTTCCCGAAAATACACATGCCGCAAGCGAGCTTTCGGACATTAAGATAGATCAGGTCGTTATCGGCTCATGCACAAACGGACGCATGGAGGATATGGAGGCGACTTACAACATTTTAAACGGTAAAAAGGTGGCTGACGGCGTTCGCTGTATCATCATTCCCGCAACGATGCAGATACTGCGCGAATGCGTTCAGCGCGGCTGGTATACGGCGTTCATCGACGCAGGCGCAGTCGTTTCAACCCCTACCTGCGGCCCGTGCCTGGGAGGATACATGGGTATTCTCGCCGCAGGTGAAAAATGTGTTGCAACGACTAACCGCAATTTCGTTGGAAGAATGGGTCACGTTAACAGCGAGGTCTATCTCGCATCACCCTATACAGCCGCCGCAAGCGCGCTGACGGGCTACATCACCGAATACGTGGAGGGTTAAATTATGAACACACAAGGTAAGGTTTTTAAATATCCCGACAATGTGGACACGGACGTTATCATCCCTGCCCGCTATCTTAACACTCCCGATGCAAAGGAGCTTGCTTTGCATTGCATGGAGGATATAGACGCTGAATTTGTGAAAAATGTACAGATAGGTGACGTTATGGTTGCAGGCTGGAACTTCGGCTGCGGCTCCTCCCGTGAGCACGCCCCCCTCGTTATCAAGACCTGCGGCACGGGCTGTGTTATCGCTAAAAGCTTCGCACGCATTTTTTACCGCAACGCCATAAATATCGGCTTGCCTATTTTGGAGTGCGAGCAGGCGGCTGATGAGATAAATGCAGGCGACGAGGTTACCGTGGATTTTGACACAGGTGTTATCACCGATATTACAACGGGCAAGACGTATAAGGCACAGCCCTTTCCGCCGTTCATACAGAATATTATAAGGTGCGGCGGACTTCTCAAATCCTTAAAGGAAGGCGAAAACAATGGTTAAAAATATTGCAGTTATACGCGGTGACGGAATCGGCCCTGAAATAGTTGAGCAGGCAATTAAGGTGCTTGACAGAGTTGCTGAACTGTACGGACACACCTTTAATTATACCGACGTGGACATGGGAGGATGCGCTATCGACAAATACGGCGCTCCGCTCCCTGAAGATGAGCTTCAAAAATGCCTTGACAGCGACAGCGTTTTGCTGGGGGCTGTCGGAGGAAACAAGTGGAACGACGTGCCGGGTCATTTGCGTCCCGAAAAGGGACTTTTGCGACTGCGCGCAGGTATGGGCGTTTATTCAAACAATCGCCCCGCAAAAATATGGCGTCAGCTTTCCGACGCGTCGCCTTTAAAAAAGGAAATAGTTGAAAAAGGTATTGATTTTATCATCGTGCGCGAGCTTATCGGCGGCATCTACTTCGGCGAGCATAAGACGGAGGGTGATACGGCTGTCGACGTTTTACGCTACAGCGAAGCGGAGATAGAGCGAATCGGCAGAATTGGCTTTGAAACGGCGCAAAAAAGAAATAAAAAGCTTTGTTCCGTAGAAAAATCCAACGTGCTTGATTCCAGCCGTCTTTGGAAAAAGGTGATGCACCGACTTGCCGCGGAGTATCCCGACGTTGAGCTTTCAGATATGCTCGTTGACAACTGCGCCATGCAGATAGTGAAAGACCCTGCGCAGTTTGACGTTATCGTAACGGAGAATATGTTCGGCGACATCCTTTCCGATGAAGCTTCCATGATTACAGGCTCTATCGGAATGATCCCGTCGTCAAGCCTCGGTGCAAGCTCCTGCGGACTGTACGAGCCCATCCACGGCTCTGCTCCCGATATCGCGGGCAAGGATATAGCAAACCCAATCGGAACGATTCTTTCGGCGGCTATGATGCTGCGTTTCAGCTTCGATATGCCGAACGAGGCGGATGCTATTGAAAAAGCCGTTTCCGATTATCTTGATGCAGGCTATCGCACAGCCGATATCATGGGCGAGGGTATGACCCTTGTTGGATGCAAACAGTGCGGCAAGCTGATTATTGATAATCTTAAAAAGAAGTAATTACACGCTCAAAAAATGAACAAAGTATTTCAGGAGGAAATTATGCTTGGCGTAATAGTCAACGTGATAACGGTAATAATAGGCTCGTGCGTTGGATTGCTTTTGAAAAAGGGAATACCTGAAAGAGTAAGTAAAGCAACGATGATCGGACTTGGAGCTTGCACGCTTTATATAGGTATTTCAGGAAGCTTAAGCGGAGAAAACGTGCTTATTCTGATAGCGGCGATCGTGTTGGGTGTAATAGTCGGTACGCTTTTGAATATCGACGGAGCGATAAATAAGCTTGCGGAAAAGGTGGAGGGCAGATTTAAAAAGGATGGCAAAACAGTATCCATTGCAGAAGGTCTTGTAACGGCAACGCTTTTGTTTTGCGTCGGCTCAATGACTGTGACGGGCTCTATTCAGGCGGGGCTTACAGGAGACAATTCCGTTCTTATAACAAAAGCTATGCTGGACCTTGTTTCGTCCATGATGCTTGCATCAAGCCTTGGCGTAGGCGTACTGCTTGCAGCTGTAACCGTATTTATCATACAGGGCGGACTCGTTCTTCTTGCGGGCTTGGTTGCCCCCTTTATGAGTGCAGGCGCTATCAATGAAATGACGTGCGCAGGCTCGCTCATTATCGTTATGATAGGAACGAATCTGATGGGTATTACAAAAATAAAGGTTGCAGATTTTTTGCCTGCGATCTTGTTTGCTCCAATAATTTATAATCTCATTCCGATTTTTGAGAAAGTTTACGCGTTTTTTGTACGTTAAAAGCGCAAATTAAAAAAATTAAATTTTTTGAAAAAAAGTATTGACTTTATCGCTTTAAAGTGATATAATGCTAAACGTAATAGCTAATAAAAGCGTTCCAACGGAAAAAAGTAACCGATAATTTGTGTTTCAGAGAGCTGCTGTTTGGTGCGAAGCAGTAACGCGGTGTCGGCGAATACATTCCGCAAGCTGCGGGCTGAAGAGTGATTGTGTAAGCCTCGCCGGTCGCAACCGTTATATTGCAAGATGCAATTTGCACCTGATGAGGCTCTTTTTGTGAAAAAAGAGCGAAGCAGAGTGGTAACACGGTCTTTGACTGTCCCTGTTCTTTCGATAAGGAGAGAGCAGGGCTTTTTTGTTCGTTAATTTTCATGGCGCTTTGCGCCGTGTAAGTTATAAATATTTTTATATAAGGAGTTCTTATTATGAAAAAAGCACTGTCCCTCATTTTAGCACTTGTTCTTTGTGTAAGCGTTTGTCTTACATTCACCTCATGCTCCGACGGAGCAGACGACGGCAAATACAAAATCGGTATCTGTCAGCTTGTTGAACACGTCGCACTTGACGCCGCAACGGAAGGCTTTAAGCAGGCTATCATCGACGAGCTCGGCGAGGATGCAGTTGAATTTGATTTCCAAAACGGTCAAAATGACGCAAACACTTGCTCCACAATTATAAATCAGTTTGTATCCAACAATGTTGACCTTATCATGGCTAACGCAACTCCCGCTCTTCAGGCGGCTGCGGCGGCAACGGGCGATATTCCCATTCTCGGCACATCTGTCACGGAATACGGCGTCGCTCTTGAGCTCAAGGATTTTAATGGTACGGTCGGCGGAAATATTTCCGGTACGTCTGACCTTGCCCCCCTTGATAAGCAGGCTGCTATGATAACAGAATGGTTTCCCGAAGCAAAGAATGTCGGTCTTGTTTACTGCTCCAAGGAAGCTAACAGCCAGTATCAGGTAGACGTTGTTAAGGCTGAGCTTGAAGACAAAGGCCTTACGGCAACTCTTTATCCGTTCACGGATTCCAACGACCTTGCACAGATATGCACGACTGCCGCTGACAATAGCGACGTTATCTACGTTCCCACAGATAATACTGTTGCGGAAAATACAGGTATCATCGATAACATCTGCGCACCTAAGAAAATTCCCGTAATCGCAGGTGAAGAAGGTATTTGCGCAGGCTGCGGCGTTGCAACTCTTTCCATCAGCTACTATGACCTTGGCTATACGACAGGCAAGATGGCTGTCAAGATCCTCAAGGACGGCGCAGACATTTCCACAATGCCTATCGAATATGCTGAAAAGCAGACGCCCAAATACAACAAGCAGATATGCGATGCTTTGGGAATTACGCCTATTGAAGGCTACGTAGCTATCGGCTAAGCTCTAATTTAACAGTTCCGGAGAGAAAAATTCTTCTCTCCGGCGATTTGCTGAATAAATACTATGACAGGTGAAGATAAATGGAAGTTTTTAAACAGCTTTTCAGCGCCCTGCCGGGATCGATTTCCCAGGGACTTATATGGAGCATCATGGCGATAGGTGTTTACGTCACTTTTCGTATTCTTGATGTGGCTGACCTTACGGTTGACGGCTCGTTTGCCACAGGCGGTGCCGTCGCAGTCGTACTCATACTCAACGGCTGCAACTTATGGCTTGCAATGCTTTTAGCGTTTATTGCAGGTCTTGCGGCAGGTGCTATTACGGGACTTTTGCATACACTCATGGGAATTCCGCCTATTTTGGCAGGTATTCTCACTCAATTATCACTTTACTCCATCAACCTTAAAATAATGGGTAAAGCAAACCAATCGGTCAACGTCAATCAGACTGACCTGCTCGTTTCCCTTCGCTGGGTAAAAGAGCTTGCATTTCATAATCCGCTTATAACGGTCGGTATCGTTTTGATCGTTTTGATCGCCGTACTCTATTGGTTTTTCGGAACGGAAATGGGCTGCTCCATAAGAGCGACGGGAATAAACCCGCGCATGAGTCAGGCACAGGGTATCAATACGAAGCTTAACAAAGTGCTTGGAATCATGATATCCAACGGACTTGTGGCTTTTTCAGGCGCATTTCTTGCGCAGTATCAAGGCTTTGCCGACGTTAAAATGGGACAGGGCGCTATCGTTATCGGTCTTGCGGCTGTAATAATCGGTGAGGCGCTTTTTGCGAAGCTGTTCAAGAATTTCGCATTGAAGCTTTTAGCTGTAGCTATCGGCTCGATCATTTATTATATAGTTATCCAGACAGTTATCACGCTGGGCTTTGATGCAAACCTGCTCAAGCTTCTTTCTGCCGCGATAGTTGCCATATTCCTTGCCGTACCTTATTGGAAAAAAGAGTACAAGGAAAAGCATATGAGAAAAGCAAAAGGGGGTAAAGCAGATGCTTGATATAATCAATGTGGAAAAAACCTTTAACCCCGGAACTATAAACGAGAAAAAAGCCTTGAACGGTATCAATCTCCATCTTGATGAGGGCGATTTTGTCACGGTTATCGGAGGTAACGGCGCAGGTAAATCTACGATGCTCAACATGGTCGCAGGTGTTTACCCCGTTGATTGCGGAAATATTATTATCGACGGCGTTGATGTGACACGGCTCCCTGAATATAAGCGTGCAAAGTATCTGGGCAGAGTTTTCCAGGATCCGATGACAGGTACGGCGGCTGATATGCAGATCGAGGAAAATCTTGCTCTTGCGGCACGAAGAGGAAAAAGGCGCACCTTAAGAACGGGAATTACGGCGAAAGAAAGAAAAGAATATAAAGAGCTTTTGAAGATTCTCGGATTGGGCTTGGAAGAAAGACTTACGGCTAAGGTTGGACTTCTTTCGGGCGGACAGCGTCAAGCGCTGACGCTTCTTATGGCAACTCAAATGAGCCCGAAGGTACTTCTCCTTGACGAGCATACGGCGGCGCTTGATCCGAAAACGGCGAAAAAGGTTCTTGAAATTACGGAAGAGATAGTAACGAAAAATAAGCTGACTACTATTATGATAACCCATAATATGCACGATGCTATTCGATACGGCAACCGACTTATCATGATGCATGAGGGTAATATTGCCGTCGATGTACGAGGCGAGGAAAAGCAGAAATTGACAATAGAACAGCTTTTGCAAATGTTTGAAAGGTCAAGCGGCAGTAAATTTGGCAGTGATAAGGCTATTCTTTCAAAATAAGAATTAAAAGCGGTGAGAGTTTTCTCATCGCTTTTTCTTGCAAAAAACGCAAACTTATGTTATAATACACGGCGTTGTTTATTTACACACAAAGGAGACTTTTATAATGCAGTACAGACGTTTAAAGCTTGCGTGCTACACGGTGAATATATCAATGGCGATAATGGGCAATTTGCCACCGCTTCTTTTTCTGACGTTCCGCGATATGTACGGAATATCCTATTCACTGCTCGCGCTTTTAGTTACGATAAACTTTTTCACACAGCTTACCATCGACCTTACTTTTTCGCTTTTCTCTCATAAATTCAACATCCCGAAAACAGTTAAATTAACGCCTGTACTGACGTTTATAGGCCTTTTGATATTTGCTTTTGCGCCGTTTTTGTTCACGAATAACGTATATTTAGGCTTTGTTATCGGAACGGTAGTGTTTTCCGCCTCAGGCGGTTTGGGTGAAGTGCTTATGAGCTCGACCATAGCGGCTATTCCGTCGGACGATCCTGAAGGTGAAATGAGCAAGCTTCACGCGGTTTACGCATGGGGCGTTGTAGCTGTTATAATAATAAGCACGCTGTTTATCGTTTTGTTCGGTGCGGAAAATTGGCAGTATTTAATGCTGATGTCGGCGATAGTACCGCTTTGCTCCGCGTTTTTATTTGCAGGCGCAAAAATGCCGAAAATGCAAACGCCTGAAAAAATGTCAGGTGCGCTCAAGCTTTTCAAACAGCCTGCATTGTGGCTGTGCGTTATTGCGATATTTTTAGGCGGTGCATCTGAATGTACCATGTCCGTATGGGTATCGGGCTACCTTGAGCAGGCGCTCGGTATACCGAAGATATGGGGCGATATATTCGGCGTTGCGCTTTTTGCGGCAATGCTTGGCTTGGGACGTACCCTGTACTCAAAGATTGGTAAAAATATTGGAAGTGTTTTATTTTTTGGCGCTATCGGCGCAGCTGTATGTTATATTGTATCTGTATTTTCGCCCGTTCCAATATTTGGTCTTGTTGCCTGCGGTTTTACGGGATTTTGCGTTTCTATGATGTGGCCGGGAAGCCTTTTGGTAGCGTCTGAACGCTTTCCTACGGGAGGAGTTTTTATCTTTGCCATGATGGCCATGGGCGGTGACCTTGGCGCATCAGTAGGACCTCAGCTTATA
>SVND01000063.1 GCA_015067075.1 Oscillospiraceae bacterium | reverse complement strand
CATTGGCAATCATAGCCACGGTTTTGGCGTTGGTATCAATTTTAATGGTACCCAATGCTTGATACATCGGTATTCTTGCTATGCTTCGCTCAATTATATCTTCTGAACGGATACCTTTTTCTACATCCATTGCCAATCTTTCACACAGAGTCTTTTCATCCGCTACGAGAGAGACGCATTTCACCTCACAGTTCTGCGTATCCAGCTTCTCAAGTATGGAATTGATAATACTCTGCTCGTGCATCACCCAACAAAAAATGATATTATCGTATGCAGAACACTTCAGATAATTATTGAGTAAGTAACAAATATTATTCGTCACCATTGCTTTTGTTTCATCGGTTACTTGGAACGGACTTGCATCCCAGCACCAATCTCCGTCAAGAAATACGCTATTCGGCAGATCCTGTTTGAGCTGTTGGCACACAGTTGTTTTTCCAACTCCCATAGTGCCACCAATCATATATAAAGTTTTCATCATTCGCACCTACAAATTCTTATTTATCAACCTGATTATACCACACTATCGGCACAAAATTCAATCAAAAAAACTGCCCTCGGATGAGAGCAGTTCAAAATATTCTGTTCGGTAAATTGGAATTGGAATATATAAGCGAGGATTTAATAGCCTTTACTTGTGGAGCGTATTATTACCATTTATGGTCATAAAGAATTTCATTCCAACGGTATTCAATGCTTTTGGCGATAAGTTCAAATTGACATTCAGCATAAACACCGGAATTCTTTTTCCAAATCCAGCATTGGTAAAGGGAAGATATAGATGTATGATATTCGGTAATAAATTCTAAGTCATATTTTCCGTCTTGAAACATATTAAGGAACATAAGATGGTCTGGCTGAAGTCTGCGACAAAAAACAGCCTTTCCAAATATACGAGTTGTTTTATAAATATCGATAGCATCAAACGGTGCTTCTTCGAAAATTCCGTGAATACATAACTGGGCAGTCCCGGTTTTTATCGGACAATCGTGATTAATATGTTTGCTGGCCGGTGTAATCCAAAAGCCGTCCGGAAAATCAAAAATCAAATCACTGCCGTCCATGGTGATAGCGTTAGCTTTGCAATCGTGCAGACTGATAGTATTATATGCATTGAGTTCTGTGTATTTCCACATAGAGAAAAACTCCTTTACTGAAATTTAAACGATGTGAACTGTTTGTCAAATTCTTATTTGTCAATCCGATTATATCACACCATCAGCACACAATTCAATCAGAAAACAAAAAACTGCCCTCGATGAGAGCAGTCTGAATTCAGTTTGGCAAATTGGAATTTAGTGGTTTTTTCTTTTGCGAATTCTAAAAATACCTACTCCGACAAAGACGGCACTTATAAGCAAAAGCGATACGAGAGAAATTAAGTGAATGTTGCCGTTTATGCATTGTTCCCAGTCGTGGAAATCAACCTGATAGTGGTTGTCGGAGGGGCCGAACAGTAACGTAATAACATAGTTTGTAAAGTAAAACATGACAGCGCTGATGGAGGTACAGATTCCTGCCTTAAGGAATGCATCAAGATGGAAAGTGCAAATATAAACGGAAATGATTGCAGGGGCAAAGCCATATGCTGCCATCAGAATTGCACGACCCAGCATGAAAGACTGCCAGAGACAGATATGAACCATCATCAGAACGGTTAATGCAAAGGTTAGAGCAAAGGGAATAACAAACTTGTAGCGAGAGTGCTTACTATTTGATAAAAGAATAGGTCCAAACAATAGCACATAGCCCATCAAAACACCGATACATGCAGTCAAGAACCAAGACAGACCATCGGTGTATATCGCACAGGTGAACAAAAGCAGGCAAATGGACAAGTACGTTGAAACAGAAAAAGCAAGCAGCTTCTTTGACTCAAAAAAATAGGTAACGGTGGGAACAAACGTATAGGCACAAATCAACGCTGCCAACACGATAAAGAACCAAGAAAGTGTGTGGTTTACAGCGAGATTGCAAATAAAGCAGGTTAAGAGTGCGGCTGCATAGGATATTGTCGGAACCCGAATCCACGTGCTGCGAATGACTCGGAATTTCCTTGCTTCCTGTTTCATCTTCCTTGTGTCCGTGTCTGTTGAGGCAGTAATCAATTCGTGCTCGCTTATATCAAGGATACGACAAATATCCGAGATCAAGGTAATGTCGGGGTAGGAGATGCCCCGTTCCCACTTGCTCACGGCGCCCTCGGTAACAAACAACATTTCTGCCAAGTCTTTTTGAGAATAATTTTTCTCGATTCGTTTGGTTTTTATGAACGAACCGAATGTTTTTTTGTCAGTCATATTGGTTCACCTCTGTCCATCATTCTACGGTGATCAATGCTAACCGTCAATGGACTGTTAAGCCACCCCTTGTTTTTGGTAGCTATGCGTCAAATTCTTATTTATTAAACTGCTCGACTTATTCAACTTTTGCGCTTAAAGTCAATACCGGCTTTTCTTGCCTGTGCGCACAGATCCTTCGTCTGCAATTTATATTCCTTGTCGTCCTTGATAAAATGCGTTCCACACTGTCTAAATTCGAAGCACACGTTTTTTTCGGATGCATTGCTCTCTAATATCAAGCACCCAAGCGTAATCAAGCGGCCTTGCGTTCGTATCCGATTCACCGCCGACAACCACAAGTTCAACACCGTCAAGATACCGTTCTACGTCGATTTCTTCGATTAACGGCTGAGCCGCGATACACTTGTGTTTTATCGGAAGCATTTCAAAAATTCCGAGCTTATAATCTGCGTTCTTTTGGTTCTCAATCGTACAGCAAACGACCACGTTTTCATATCCATTGCCCCAATCATCGGGGATGCAGTTCATAAATCTGTCGATACGCTTTGTGAGTTTCGTTTTATAGTTTCCAAAATTTCATTTTCTGCTTCTTTGCCATAAGCATAAAGAGTAACTGTGATTTTTGTTCCGTCTTTAAGATTTATCGTGTGAAAAGAGGTATCCTTGGATATAATACCGTCACCTTTGTGGAGCTTGGTGTCAACATAATTGATATCACAAAGTTTCACAGTTGTCTTTTGAAAAACCATCTTTCCGTTTTTATCTGCTCCTCTGGGAAAAATGATTTTTTCAGTGTCTATTATCAACGCCCTGCTTTTTTCAACAAGAAAACAGCTTAAAAGCAGAATACCAAACATACCTCCCAATGCTATCATAACAATTGAGGTCATCGATGTATTTACAAAAGCCAAGATAATACCTACAAGTAATGCTACACCACACAGTAAAGCAATAATTCCAAGCCACTTGGTTGCTTGTGAGACATATTTTTTTATTTTTCATGCTCCTTTGCAGTTTTACAAGATGCGATCAGCATAACGCGCAACGAGGTACATTTAGAGGACAACGCTTTGAAAGTCTGCTCATCAATATACTTTGTTCTATATAGCAGTTCAAGCCAATAGCCAGTTTCCCTTGCTTCTTTAAGTGCAATTTCAAATTTTGATATAAAATCTTTTGTGCCTTGCGCATATTGTGCTTCGTGGATATTTGCCCCAATCGATGTACCACTTCTGCCAAATTATAAATTCATATGCTTGTCAAATGATGCATCGCCTGCGGCGATATGATGTTTTCGCTTCGCTCAAAATGATGTTGCGACACTTCGTGCCGCAATGATGCGATGTTTGCCATAAAATGTGGCGAAGCCACGCATCATTAGGCGAAGCCGTCATCATTGGCGTAGCCAACATCATTTGCCGCAGGCAAACATCATTCAAAAAACGCACCTTTGTCGATAGACAAAAGTGCGTTTTTTGTTGGTGGGAGCGGGTGGATTCGGACCACCGAAGTCACTGACAACAGATTTACAGTCTGCCCCCTTTGGCCACTCGGGAACGCTCCCATGTTATTTAATTGGTGCAGGGAAAATGGAGCTGGTGGACGGACTTGAACCCCCGACCTGCTGATTACAAATCAGCTGCTCTACCAACTGAGCTACACCAGCCTACTCGACGGAACACACGTCCAACCCGGCAACGCAGATTATTGTACCATAACCTTTTTGGATTGTCAAGAGTTTTTTTGAGGAAATATTGTTTTTTCGAAATTAAAATTTTCTTTTGTTTTTTTCACGCCGCAATGGAAGTATTCTCCGCTTAGGCTGTGTTTTTTTACTCTTATTTTAAGGCCATTTGCTTGATTTATATACGCGCTTGTGATAAAATGTGCGTAAATATCCTACAGGTATAAAGGTAATTAACATGAAAATTGTGATAATTGGCGCAGGCAAGATAGGAATTACCCTTACAAGCTGCCTTGCAGCCGAAAACAATGACGTTACAATTATTGATACAGATCCCAAAACCGTTGAAAACACGGTAAACGAGTATGACGTTAACGGAGTAGTGGGCAACGGAGTAAATATTACGGTGCAAAAGGATGCGGGTGTAAACAAAGCAGACGTACTTATAGCCACCACTTATTCGGACGAGATAAACATGCTTTGCTGTCTTATCGGCAAAAAGCTTGGTGTTAAGAGAACCATCGCCCGCATACGCAACCCTGAATATACAAAGCAGTTTATTTTACTGCTTGATATGATGGGGCTTGACCTTGCGGTCAACCCGGAGCAGGAAGCTGCGTCCGAAATGTCCCGACTTCTGCGTTACCCTACCGCCATCGGCATGGATACCTTTGCCAAAGGCAAGGTAGACCTTGCGGAAATGAAGGTTGCTGAAGGCTCCGCCCTTGACGGAATAAAGGTCAGCGAAATACAACGCAAGCTGAACGTCCGCTTGCTTGTGTGCGCCGTTCAGCACGGTGAGGAAGTATATATCCCCAACGGTAACAGCGTGATACAAGCGGGTGACAAGATACATTTTACTGCAAGCCACGATCAGCTTGCAACATTCTTCAGCAAGATAGGCGCGTTTACCAAAAAGCTTAAAAGCGTTCTTATAATAGGCGGAGGCAGAATTGCCTATTACCTTGCAAGAAGACTGCTTGATACGGGTATGCATATAAAAATTGTGGAAAAGGATGAAACCCGCTGCGTTGAGCTTTCCGAATTACTGCCTAAAGCCGAGATCATTTGCGGCGACGGAACAGACCAGGCTTTGCTGAACGAAATAAGCTTTGCAGACTTTGATTCCTGCGTCGCCGCAACCGGAATAGACGAAGAGAACATAATGATATCAATGTACGCAAAGCAATGCGGAATTGAAAAGATCATTACAAAGATCAGCAAAGACTCCATGCTGGGAATGCTGGACTCTATAGGTATAGACACAATTATATCCCCAAAGCAGACTACAGCCAACCTTATACTAAGCTATTGCCGCGCAATGAAGAACTCCGAGGGAAGCTCAGTACAAACCCTTTATAAGCTTGTTGGAGGAAAAGTTGAAGCCCTGGACTTCCGTGTTTCCGAAACCAGTGCGGTGATTGGAAAGCCTTTGTTTGAGCTTAAATTAAAACGCAACATTCTTATATCCTGTATCATCAGGAACAACACCATTATTCTTCCCGGCGGAAGCGACGTTATTCTTCCCGGCGACAGTGTAATAATAACAACAACAAACCAACACCTTTCCGACCTTGACGATATATTGGATTAACATGAGTATTAAAAGCATTCTGTACGTATTGGGCAAAATACTGTTTATTGAAGCACTCTTAATGCTTTTGCCCCTTACCGTTTCAATAATATACGGCGACGGCTCACTGTTTGCGTATATAATAACCACCGTAATACTGTTTGCCATAAGCACCCCAAGCATTATCTTCAAGCTGAAAAAGCCTGTTATAAGAGCAAGGGAGGGCTTGGTAATTACAGGCTTTGCCTGGATAGCGGTAAGTCTTTTCGGCGCTCTTCCCTTCTGTATCTCCGGAGATATCCCAAATTATCTTGACGCGCTTTTTGAGACCGTTTCCGGTTTTACCACCACGGGATCTACTATCTTATCTGACATTGAGGCGCTCTCCCCTTCCAATCTTTTCTGGAGAAGCTTCAGCCATTGGATAGGCGGCATGGGAGTTCTTGTTTTTGCACTTGCAATCCTTCCGGGGAACGATACACAATCTATGCATCTTATGCGAGCGGAGGTCCCGGGACCTCAGGTAGGCAAGCTTGTATCAAAAATACGGCTTACCGCACGCCTCCTCTACGTCATATATATTGCCCTTACAGTGATTGAGGCCGTTTTGCTCATGCTTGGCGACATGCCGATATTTGACGCGTTTGTAACCTCATTTGCTACGGCGGGAACAGGTGGTTTTGCCATTAAAAATGCCAGCATAGCCGCATATAACAGTGTATATGTAGACATAGTAGTTACTGTGTTTATGCTTATATTCAGCATAAACTTTACCCTTTTCTACCTAATTTTGATAGGTGACGCAAAAAGTGCCCTAAAAAGCGAGGAGCTGAGATGGTTTGGCGGTATCGTTCTGATAGCCATAGCAGTCATAACACTCAACATACTCCCGTTATATAGCAATTTTGGCGAGGCGTTGCGTTATTCCTCATTTCAGGTTGCTTCCATTATTTCGACTACAGGTTTTGCTACAGCCAATTTTGATATGTGGCCAACTTTTTCCAAAACCGTTCTTGTTACACTTATGTTTTTCGGTGCTTGTGCCGGCTCTACAGGCGGCGGCATAAAAATATCGCGTGTTGCCATAATTATAAAAACCGCAGCTGCAAATATAAAAAGACAACTATCTCCCCGCTCAGTAATTACCGTAAAATATGAAGGCAAGCTTGTAGACCGCCAAACAAGAAGCGGAATAACAGGATACATGTTTGCCTATATTACCATAGCGGCAATATCTACCCTGATTCTTTCCCTTGACGCTCTCAACTTTTCCGAAGCTTTTACAGGAATGGCTGCAT
Source organism: Oscillospiraceae bacterium (assembly GCA_015067075.1). GTDB lineage: Bacteria > Bacillota > Clostridia > Oscillospirales > SIG530 > SIG530. The sequence continues at coordinate 3,340 of SVND01000063.1, read as the reverse complement.
GCCTCAACAATATAGGCCCGGGACTTGGAAAAATAGGTGCTGTGGGTAATTTTGGCGATTTAAGCGCGTTATCCAAGATAACGCTGATATTTGATATGCTTGCGGGCAGACTTGAGCTGTTCCCGATACTTGCGCTGTTCTGCCCTGCCACATGGGAAAGGATATAAAAGGAGAAAAATATGCCTCGCATTATAAAGATATGCATTGGAGCGCTTGGCGCTGCTATTGTGCTGATAAGCTCTTTGCTTTTCACGTTCGCTATCCAAGTGCCGGAACAGGCAATACCGATTGCCGATATTGCCGCTGCTGACATAGAGGAAAACAAATATTACCTTGCAACACTATGTATAATAGACTGCTACGCCTTCTCCGGCACAGAGGGAAAGGATAATTGCGTTTACGATTATTACGTAATGTTTGAGGACGGTGAACAAAAATTATATTCCGCTTCGCTTTCGGTACCCGTAACCTCGCCCGTAAGCAAGGCTCTGCAAAACTATTACGAAAATGAAGAAATGATGATAGGCGATTGCGTAATAGACTGCTACGTAAAAGCGGACAGAATAGGTTTTAGCGACCGTGATTCCATAGAGTTTTTTGGAGAAATAGCAGATTACTACAAAGATATAATCAGCGTAGAGGACGAGCTTGAGATATCGTTTGAATACTTCTGCGGCGCAAACGAAAGCTTTTCGTCCTTAAGGAAAGAAATCGCCTCCGCAAAGGCAGTATTATTTACCGTATTAACCGTAATTGGCGCAATAATGATAATTACAGCTTTTGCCGTTCCCACATTATCCATGAAAAAAAGCAGCCCGGATCTTTCTTCCGCGGAAAACGAGGTATACCAAAATGCCTACATCGGTGCAACCGATAATGGTACGGCGGAAGATACAGCTGCCAAAGACAGCAAAGAAGAAAGCGAAATCCAACAGTGAAAAAAGTACTATTGATGCCTGATTCTTTTAAAGGAACTATAACCTCTGCGGAAATATGCGAAATAATGAGCGTGGGAATTAAAAAGCATTTTCCTGCGTGCAAAACTGTTTCTGTCCCCGTAGCAGACGGCGGAGAAGGCAGTGCCGACTCCTTCCTTTCCGCAATAGGTGGAAAGAAGATCTGCACAGAATGCGCAGACCCGTTTTTTAACAGAATAGGCGGTTATTTTGCGTTATTGGATACCGAAATGCCCACAGCGGTAATAGAATTAGCTATTGCATCGGGCATTACCCTTGCGGCAAAAGCGCTGAACCCGGAAATAACCACCACCTACGGAGTTGGTGAGCTTATTAAAGCAGCACTTGATCACGGTGCAAAAAAAATCATTCTTGCCCTTGGCGGCTCTTCCACAAACGATTTCGGCTGCGGTGCCGCTGCCGCGCTCGGAGTAAGGTTTTTGAATAAAAAGGGAGAATGCTTTATTCCCACCGGCGGCACCTTGTGCGAAGTGGAAAAGATAGACCTCTCAAAGGCAGACAAAAGACTTGAAAAGGTTGAGCTTGTCTCCATGTGCGACGTTTCCAACCCGGCGTACGGCGAAAAAGGCGCTGCGTACGTCTTTGCGCCACAGAAGGGCGCGGACGATGCCTGCGTAAAAAGGCTGGACAGCGGACTCAGGCATATTTGCGGCGTTGTCAGTAATTGCCTTAACAAAAAGGTAGACGAGCTTCCCGGCGGCGGTGCCGCAGGTGCTATGGGTGCGGGAATGTACGCCTTTTTCGGATTTAAATTAATGCCCGGAATAGATATATTGCTGGACACCGTTAATATTGAGCAGCTTGCACAAAACGCGGACATGATAATAACAGGTGAAGGCTGCATCGACCCCCAGACCTTGGGCGGCAAGGTTATCAGCGGCATAAGCTGCCGCGCAAAAAAACTCGGTATTCCTGTTATGGCGGTAGTAGGCGGAGCTAAGGAAGGAATTGACGAGATATACGACCGCGGCGTGTGCGCTGTATTTACAACCAACAGATTGCCGCGTCCATTGTCCGAAGATACGGAGAGGTGCAAAAGCGACCTGGCATTTGCTTTTGATAACATAATAAGACTTATCAAAATGAAGGAGAACAGATAATGGGAAGAATTACTTACCAAACACTCAGAAGCTTTACCTACTCGAACGACAAGCTTATAAAAGGCGATATAAAGGGGCTTGTGGTTGAATTTACAGGTCTTGGCGCATCGCAGATGAGAGATGATACAGAAAGGGCAAGAAAGCTTGCTGAAAAGGGTGTTATTCATATCGTTCCTTACAATGACCCCTGGTGCTGGATGAATGACCAGGCAATAGCTTATACAGACGAGATAATTGACGTACTGTTCGAGCATTACAACCTCCCGGACGATCTTCCGATAGTATCCACCGGCGGAAGCATGGGCGGACTTTCCTCCCTTGTATATACAAGATACGCAAAGCGCACACCGGTAACGTGTGTATCCAACTGTCCTGTTTGCGATCTCCCATATCACTACACAGAGCGCCCCGATCTGCCAAGAACGCTGTATAACGCGTTCTTCTATGCCGAAGATCTTGACGAAGCAATGCGCAAACACTCCCCGTTGCATTTAGTAAAGGAAATGCCGGATATTGAGTACCATCTTTTCCACTGTGAATGGGATACCGCGGTAAGAATAAACATGCACTCCATCCCCTTCTATGAAGCAATGAAGGAAGGTCACAACATCACCTTTGATAAGGTTCCGGAAAGAGGCCACTGCTCACTTTCCCCCGAAGCCGCAAAGAAGTACGAAGAATACATATTCTCCGCTTTTAATTGAATCCGACACAAACCGGTTACCGCAGAACTGCGGTAACCGGTTTTCTAAATATAATGCAGAATAACGGCACACCGCATAACGGCGCGTCGTTTATCAAATTTCCGCGAAAGCATTGACAATCCCCAAACTATTTGCTATAATAACCGTTGCGACAAAGAAATATCGAGATGTGGCTCAGTTTGGTAGAGCGCTACGTTCGGGACGTAGAAGCCGCAGGTTCGAATCCTGTCATCTCGACCAAAAAAGCAAGAGAGAGGTTCGTCCTCTCTCTTGCTTTTTTAATTGATGTGTCAATTTGAAACTGTTTTGCGAAGCAAAATGCAGGTTCGCATTCTCCGCTCGGAGATCGACAAGCTTGCTTGTCAGGCGAAGAGTGTGAGAATCACGGAGCGCAGCGAAGTTACCCTGTCATCTCGACCAGAAAACGACAAGCTTCGACAGAAACTTGTCGTTTTCAGTTATATTCGCCTTACGGCGAGTTATATGCACCTTCGGTGCGTGATATTTGCTTCGCAAGTGATATGCCTGCGGGCGTTAGGGGCGAATATAATATCACTGA
>SVND01000062.1 GCA_015067075.1 Oscillospiraceae bacterium | reverse complement strand
TTTGTGATTTTTTGGTTGTGTGGTTATTACCATTATATCACATTTGGTGCTATTTCTCTTTTTTATTTGTCACCTATCAATTGTATCACAACAAAAAAGCTTTTTTATCAAAAACATATTTTATAAAGCAAAATGGCGTTAATTGACTTGCAAAGCGAGACGGAATGTGATATAATATGCGGAAGATAATATATAAAATAAGGAGAATGAAGATGTCGGGCATAAAAATGAAAAAACAAAATATAGTTTTGCCGATGGAAGCTGCATCGCCGCAGTTTTTATGCAAGGCATCGGATACTGCATTGAGATTACTTCTTTTCCTTGCCGCAAACGACGGAAAGGAATTTACTGCCGAGCAGCTTGCCGAGGTGTTTTCCGTATCTGAAACTGCAGTAAATGCGGCAATAGCGGAGCTTTGTGAGCTTAGTATTTTTGCAAAGAGCAAGGAAAAGGCTGAAAAGGAAGAAAAGCACGAGAAAAAAGTGGAAAAAACGGAGCGTGAACCGACGCTTGCGCTGTCGCGAGATGAGCTTATGGAGAAGTATTCCTCGGAGGTAATTGCGCGCGGAATGGCTGAAAACCGCGATTTACGAATGCTTTACAAAAAAGCGGAAACTATAATGGGACATATTCTTTCCAGCTATGAAATGGCTGATATATACGGATTTTACGACAATATGAAGCTTCCGCCTGCAGTAATATCGATGCTCCTTACATATTGCGCAAACAGTGGGAAGACCCATATAAGACAAATTGAAAAAATCGCCGTATTTTGGCACGAAAACGGTATAGTCACGGTGGATGCGGCGGAAAAATACATAACGGCACTAGCTGAACGCGAGCAGGACGAGCAGCAGATACTGAAGATGTTTTCCATAAAAGACAGAAAGCTTACGAAAACGGAAAAAGAAATGCTTGTCAGGTGGCGTGCAGAGCTTGAAATGCCAATGGAGCTTATCGAATACGCAGGCGAGCTTTGCATGATGCGAACGGGCAAGGTTGCGTTTCCGTATATGAATAAGATACTTTCCTCGTGGCACGAAGCGGGAATAACGACACTTGAGGGTGCGAAGGCAGAGGGAGAAAGCAAACAAAAAAGTAAAAAAAGCGTTGAAACTACATCTCAAAGCTATGATATTGAGGCGTATAAGAGGATTTCCATGGAGCGCCTTAATAAAAGAGGAAAGCATAACGAAGGAGAATGACCGTGAAAAAATTTGACATTATCTGTGCAGGACTTATAGTTGTTGACGTCATAAAAGAGATCGACGAATATCCCAAGGAGGGCAATCTCGTCCATGTTAAAAAGATAACTCGCTCAACGGGCGGAGCTGTGCCGAATGACCTTCTTGATCTTGCCAGAATGGACCGCTCCTTGCGCCTTGCGGCAATAGGCAGAGTCGGCAACGATGAATACGGAGATTATGTTATTACGGAGCTTGAAAAGGAAAATATCGACGTATCGGGTATTATGCGCACGGAAACACACGGAACGGCTTTCACCGACGTTTTCAATATTTCAGGCGGAGAGCGTACGTTTTTCTATTATACGGGCGCAAACGACGAGCTGAAGTTCGAGGACTTTAATTTCGAGCCTAACGACGGTACGATATTTCACCTCGCTTACGCCATGTCGCTGAACGCTTTGGATGAGCTTGGCAGTGAATACGGCACTTATATGGCTAAAACTCTTGCCCATGCTAAAAAAGCTGGATATAAAACGTCTATCGATATCGTTACAGATGTTGGGGAGCGTTTTAAAAAGGTGGTGCCCCACAGCCTGCGCTATACGGATTATTTCATCGTAAATGAGATCGAAGCATCATTGGCGGCTGACATACCTGTCAGAGAAGAGGACGGAAAGCTGTCTGTTTCGTCCGTTCGCAAATGCTGTGAAAAGCTTTTTGAGCTTGGTGTAGGTGAGCTTGTTGTCATTCATGCGCCTGAAGCAGGCTTTGCCATGGATAAGAGCGGCAAGTTTTACGCTGTGCCGTCATACGTTTTGCCAGAGGGTTTTATCAAGGGTAAAACAGGTGCGGGCGATGCGTATTGCTGCGGCGTTTTGTATGGTATCGTGAAAAATATGGATATTGAAAGCTCCTTGGAGCTTGGCACAAGCGCGGCGTGCATGTGCATGACGGGGCTTGGCGCATCAGACAGCATGTGTGAGGTAGAGAAGATAAAAGAGCTTACGAAGGATTTTAAAAAGCGTGAGCTCGATATGAATTCATAATTTGGTGCGTTTATGGATATGGATAACAAAAACAGCCTGAAAAACAGACCTCGGTTTTACAAATGGATATTAGCTTTATCCATCGTAGCTATAATAGTATTCACACCCTTTGCCATGAGCGAGCACGTGATAAACAGCGCCGCACCTTACATTTTAAGCACCGAGCAATCGTCACAGCTTGAGGCGGACTGCGTGCTTGTTTTAGGTGCAGGCGTTACGGGAACGCAGCTGTCCTCCATGCTCAAGGACAGAATGGATACGGCTATCGAAGTTTTTGCCATTGGTGCAGGGAAAAAGCTTCTTTTAAGCGGAGATAACAGCCGAAAGGATTATGATGAAGTGACGGCGATGAAACTGTACGCCGTTGAAAATTCAGACGTAACGGCGGAGGATATTTTTATTGATTACGCGGGCTTTTCAACCTACGAGTCCATGTATAGAGCAAAGGAGATATTCTGCGCTGAAAAGGTGCTTATCGTAACGCAGCAGTATCATCTTTACCGTGCTGTTTACGACGCGCGCAAGCTTGGTCTTGACGCATACGGCGTCGCGGCTGTTGAGCCTTATAAATATAGCGGTCAGCTTTGGCGTGAGGCGAGGGAGATACTTGCAAGGGCAAAGGATATCGTTTACTGTGCGGTGAAAATGCCGCCTACATATCTGGGTGACACCGTGCCCATATACGGCGAAAGCAACGGCTAAAGGACTGAAATTATGGAATACAGAACTGTCGGCAAGGAAGTGTCGGTATCGTTTATTGAAAAAAAGTCCGAATTTATCGGTCATATAAAGCCTGTTCAAACGGAGCAAGAAGCGCGTGAATTCCTTGAACAAAAGCGCTCGGAGTACAGCGATGCCACTCACAACGTGTATGCTTATATTTTGCGCGAGAATAATACACAGCGTTTTTCCGACGCAGGAGAGCCCCATGGGACGGCAGGTATGCCGACTCTCGCCGTTTTGCAAAAGGAAAATCTTACGGATGTGGTATGCGTCGTCACGAGATATTTCGGCGGAATACTTCTGGGTGCAGGGGGGCTTGTGCGCGCGTATTCAAAAAGCGCAAAGCTTGCCGTTGATGAAGCAGGTATCGTTGAGATACGCGAGCGTATCACCATAGCTTTTTCAATGCCCTATAATCTTTATGAAATAGTTTTAAGGGAGCTCCCTGCGTTCGAAACGGCCGTTGTGGATACAGCTTTTGAGGCTGAGGTAAAAATAACGGCGACTATTGAGGAGAAATTTCTTTCCGATATGCAAAAGCGCCTTTTCGACGTGTCTGCGGGAAGGATCATTATAAAAAAGGTAGATGATTAACCATGAAAAAAGTATTAGTTGTAGTTGCATGTATGCTTGCTGTTTTCACATGGAGCGTATCGGCGCAGATAAGCGGTGATTTTGACGGAAACGGCGCGGTAAATATAAACGACGTTATGGTAATGCTTAAAGGAATAACGGATGAAAGTGCTGAATTACCGTCATCAGCAGATATGAATGTAGATGGAAGCGTTGATATAAATGACGTACTTTTTCTGCTTAAATCGGTTACACAGCAAAACATAACACCGACTGAAGATCCCAATGCGCAAAAGCCCATAGAAACTGCATCAAATCAAATTGCTGTAAATGATGAAGATTTCAAAATGGTGGGAAGATACCATCTTAATACTGGCTTTTCCGCATATGCATTCAGCAATAGTGGCGCAGGCATTTCCTTTGCATTTAAAGGAACGTCTCTTGAGGTAAAGCTTGCTTCAAGTGCATACAATGAGTCCAACTATACATACGCGGCAGTTTATATTGACGATCGCGAGCCCATTGCCATTAAGGTTACAAAGAGTGGCTGGTATACAGTTGCTGAAGACCTTGAGCCTGAGATGCTTCATAATGTGAGAATTCTTAAGAGAAGTGAAAGCAACTGCGGTATTCTTGTAATTGAAACCATTAAAATATCCGAGGGCGGAGAGCTTTACACAGCCAAGCCCTATCCCACAGACCGCAAGATACAGGTGCTGGGTGACTCCATTACCTGCGGCTACGGCAACCTTTACAACGGAGGCACTTACAGCTGCTATACGGATGTGGAGGATGGCACATATACATATGCGACAATTCTCGGAGAGCGTTACGGTGCAGAGCTTGATACAGTTTGCATCTCGGGTATAGGACTTGGAACACCCGATAACGAACCGTGGCCGATTTTACCGGCTTACAAACAGCAGGATAACGCATCTTATTCTGATTTTGATTTTACCTCCTTCGTTCCCGATGTAATTATCGTTGCTCTCGGCACAAATGACGACGCACAGGGTGCAACGGCAGAGGAAGTCAAAACAGCAGGCACTGAGCTTATTGAATTTATCCGCTCCAAGTATCCCGATGCACACATTATCTGGAGCTACGGCATTATGAGCCGCGGTTCAATGAACGCTATCGACGAGCTTATAAAAGAACAGCAGGCGAAGGGTGATACAAAGCTCCATTTCCTTCCCACACAGGCTGATGAAGCAAATGAAGGCATAGGACTTTACGGACATCCAAACAAAAAGACACACGAGAGAATGGCAAATGAAATAGGTGCACTTATTGAACAGCTTACGGGCTGGACACCTGTTGAACAGTAAGGAGCTGTGACATTTGAAAAAACGATTTGTAATAGCAATTTTAATAGCGGCTATGCTTTCTGCTTTCACATGGAGCGTATCGGCGCAGATAAGCGGTGATTTTGACGGAAACGGCACGGTAAATATAAACGACGTTATGGTAATGCTTAAAGGAATAACGGATGAAAGTGTTGAATTACCGTCGTCAGCTGATATGAACGCAGACGGAAGTGTTGACGTGACTGATGCGCTGACTCTGCTTAAAGCGGTGACACAGCAGGGTATAACTGCAACGCCCGTTGAAAGCAAGGATAAATGGGAAGAAAGCATAAAAAACGCAAATAATTTAAAAAATAACATAGTTCAGCGCTTTACGGACAGCAACAGAACGGCTTTTTTGATTGAAAACAGCCACGTAAGCATCGAGCAGAGCATGAAAGCGGGAAAAGCGGCGGCGACCATATCGTCTCCAAGCGGCGCTGTGTATGCGGAGAACACCTTTGATGCGTATATGACCGATACAAACGGCAAAACGTATTACGGCGCGATGTCCACTTCGAACGGCAGAATGAATGCATACAGAATGGGATATTATTTCACCGATGTACATATTCTTGACCTCATGCTGAGCGGTGATGAGGAGAATAAGATTGAAAGCGCATTTGATATTCTTGCGCAAAACCCATCGCTTGGCAGTAACCAGACGAGCACTCCCCGTATACGAAACGGTGAACTTACCTTTAATGCGCTTGACACGTATGATCCTTACGTACATATGTACGGCTTCAGCACACCCATAGGCGAGCTTCCCACGGTCGAGATAACCATTAAAACGGATACTGATTCATTGGCACGCCTTTATGTAATTGCAGGCTCGCATCCCGGCTACAGCGAGGCGCAGGCGCTGAATTTCAGCGTCGTCGGCGACGGTCAGTATCATACATATTCCATTCCTGTTTACAAAATGGACGATTTTACAGGCACGCTTCGCGGTATCCGAATTGATATAGGAGCGAGAACGAATCAGTACGTGGCTGTAAGCTCGCTTAAGCTCGTGTCGAAAAAAGCGGCATTTGTACCTGTCATGCTTGATAAGACGTTTTATACCTATGCCGATAAAATGCATTGCCTTTTCCGCTTTGTAGCATCGGGAAAAACGGAGAATATCGCGCAATACGGTTGCGTTTTGCGCATTGATAAGGATACGGTGGACAAGCTCACCGTGTGCGATGCAAACGGAACGCGCTCGCATATTGACGGAATAGACGAAAAAACGGCGGAATACGTGGGCTTTGACATAAAAAATGCAGGCGTGCTTGGATTTATAATTCCCAATCGCTCTGCCGTTTCCGTAAAGGAAGAGGGCGAAAGCTATGTGGTGAAGATATACACCGACGTTACGAAAAGCGAGCTTGTCAAGGGCGGCGAATGCTCCGTCCCATTCAGGCTTTATACCGATGAGAGCCATAGCTTTGACGAGCTTGCCCGTCAGTCGTACATTGAACGTAATCCACTTAAGGTGACGGCTGAAAACAACGAGGACGGCGCAACATATATAGAATACGATGCCACCGTCGGAGCTTACAGATTTTCTCTCGGCGGAACGGATTTTAACACGGCGTATTATACAGCACCGCAAAAGCATTTTTCCGTAACGCCAACCGTGACGGGCGACAGCGAAGACAGAAGTATTTACATATATACTAAAACTGTGGCAGGCGGTCTTGAATGTGCCGCTGTGCTTGATGAAAATAAAAATCTTTTGCCCATAGCAACGCAGGTCAGTAAAAACTTTGCGGGCGAAAATGAAGAGCCATTCTATTATGTTGGCGACAAAGGCTACGGCGAGACTATAATTCCGTTGACGGTCAACAAGGATGAACAGAAAAAGTTTACAGTGCTGAATTTGTATCAGAATTGGGGCAAATTTCCCCTTAAACAGCTTTCCTCCATACAGTTTTTTATCTCATACTACCATCTTTCCGTCGGGGTTACGGAAACAAACTGCATCTCGCCCTATTATATCGAGGGCAGAGACGGCTGGGTATTACCTGATTTCCGAGGACTCAGCTCAGAGCTTTGGCCCTCACAGCCTCAGCATTACACATTTGGAAGGCTTTATTTTCTAAAATATAACCAAAACGGCAAGGTACTTAAAAGCGAGTATCTTGGCTCCAATATAAAAAGCTCAGGTCCCGTTTACGTCGATATCGACAGCGAATACCTGTCCGACGACGGTAAAATAAAGGTCAAGCTTTCTCATATCGAGATGCCGCAGACAGATGAAACGAGAACTTATTACAGGATAAGGCTTGATTTCCTCGATTCACTTTCAGTTGACAACGCACGCACCGATTTTTCCGTATTTTCTGCCGACGGCCGTATATGCAACTTCCAAAAGCTGACGTATACCGACAGTAGCGGTGCAATAATCAGGGAAACGCTCAATTATACAAACCATTTTACTAAAAATATGGCGCTTGGAAAAACGGCTCCGTTTTTTGCCCTTTGGTCACCAATAGGACAAACGCAAACTGTCAACCTTGCGGTGCTTATACGAAGCTTTGATGCCGTTATCGGCGGTGCAGAGTATGGCGGCGAGCTGTCGCTTCGCAGTGAATACAAAGGCGGATTCCATACGGTCGCGCTGACTCTGGACGAGGGCGCGGTTACATTCAAAAAAGGTGACTATATCGACGTATATGCTGTGCTCATGCCGTGGGGCGACTACTATGAAACGACGGACGACAAGGTTATTGCTGTCCGCAACGACTCGCTAATATCGCCCTATAAGATTGAGGTGGCTGTGGGCGCTGACGTGACGGAAATGTTCCTGCCTGCCATAGCTGCTGAAAACAGCAAAGCGCAATTTACTATAAGCGGCGGAAGAAATAACGCGGCTGTGCGCATTGACGGTTTTGCGGACTATGTTCGTCCGACTATCTATGAGCTTGTAAACGGTCAGTGGCAGGTATACGATACCAGTTATTACGGCTACGACGGAATACAAGTCCTGCCCGATGGAAACGGAACGTACAGCTTCTCCTTTGCCATAGATATGGCAGACGGCGCACCGCGCACGATCAAGGTGGAGCAGTAAAGGAGGCAACGATGGGTAAATATAAGCATTTGCTTTTTGATGCGGACGGTACACTTTTTGATTTTAAAAAAAGCGAAAAGGATTGCTTTTTGCAGGTATCGTCGAAGTTTATACCTGGCGTTGAGCCTGAAAGGACGTACGAGCGTTATCATAAGATAAACGACGACCTTTGGAAAGCTCTGGAGCGCGGTGAAATAACGCGTGAGCGTTTGCAGGTACAGCGATTTGAAACTCTTTTAAGCGAGCTTTCCTTGGATATTTCGCAAGGGGCACAGATGAATAAAACCTATATGTCGCTTTTGGCGCAAAGCGTTTACCTTATTGACGGTGCAAAGCAAATATGCGAAGAACTTTCGAAAAGGTACACCTTGTGGATAATCACAAACGGTACGGCGAGCAATCAGCACGGGCGGTTTGACAAAAGCGGTATAAAGCAGTATTTTAAAGGAATATTTATTTCCGAGGAGATAGGGTATCAAAAGCCGAGACCTGAATTTTTTGACGCAGTTAAAGCGCATATCGGCGCGGATGAAAGTGAGATGCTGATAATCGGAGATTCGCTCAGCGCGGATATTGCGGGAGGCAAGGCAGCGGGGATAGACACCTGCTATTTCAGCCCTAAAGCAATAGGTGAATATGACAGCGATTACGTCATTACTTCACTTTTAAGTATATATGACATTTTATAAAAACGAAGGGAAAGATTAAAAAATGGAATTTCTTTACGAAGGACTTTTGTCCATCACGTGGCAGCAGCTCGTCATGTATGCTGTCGGTATTTTGCTCATTTTCCTTGCAATCAAAAAGGACTATGAGCCTGCACTTTTACTCCCCATGGGTTTTGGCGCCATCTTGGTAAACCTGCCTAATTCGGGTGTTATCAATCAGGAGATCGAAGGACTTGGTGTAGTAGCAGGTATCGTTGAATGGCTTTATGACGTCGGTATCAACACGTCTGAGGCGTTTCCCATACTCCTTTTCATCGGTATCGGCGCGATGATAGATTTCGGACCGCTTCTTTCTAACCCGAAAATGTTCCTTTTCGGCGCGGCGGCGCAGTTCGGTATTTTCCTTACGGTAACACTTGCCGTTCTTTTAGGCTTTGACCTTAAGGATGCGGCGTCGATCGGTATTATCGGTGCGGCAGACGGCCCTACGTCTATCCTTGTTTCTCAGGTTCTTAAATCCAACTTTATCGGACCTATCGCCGTTGCGGCTTATTCATATATGGCGCTTGTACCTATTATTCAGCCCTTTGCGATAAAGCTTGTTACAACGAAGAAGGAACGTATGATAAAAATGGAATACACTCCCGCCGGCGTTTCTAAGCTTACGAGAATTGCATTCCCCATCGTTGTTACATTGGTTGCAGGTTTGGTAGCACCTCTTTCCGTAGCACTTGTCGGAAGCCTTATGTTTGGTAACCTTATCCGCGAGTGCGGCTGTCTTGAGCGTCTTTCCGAAACGGCACAAAATACACTTGCAAACCTTATCACGCTTCTCCTCGGTCTTACCATCTCCTTCTCCATGCGTGCAGAGGATTTCGTAAAGTGGCAAACACTTATGATCATGGGTCTTGGACTCGTTGCTTTCATTTTCGACAGCATCGGCGGTGTACTTTTCGCAAAGCTTATCAACTTGTTTGTAAAGAAGAAGATAAATCCCATGGTCGGTGCGGCAGGTATTTCCGCATTCCCCATGTCTGCGCGAGTAATTCAGAAGATGGGTCTTGCAGAAGATCCCTCCAACCATTTGCTCATGCATGCTGTAGGTGCTAACGTATCAGGTCAGATAGCCTCCGTTTTGGCAGGCGGTATGATACTTAACCTGCTTCCGCAGATGATAAAGTAAGTGTAAGAAAGGAATTTGTACAATGACAGAAGATCTTATTAAATCCCTTCTTCTTATGGGACAGGGAATGTTAGGTATATTTGTTGTAATGGCGATTCTTTCGCTGATAGTCACATTCATGGTCAATTTTAAGAAGATCAAAGGTAAATTCAGCAAAAAAGAGCAGTAAAAACGAATATTATACAAAAAACACGCAGAATAATTTCTCCGTTGTCCTTAACGGAGAGTTTGCAGGCACAAAATTTCGGCAGAGAACTTGTTTTCTCTGCCGATTTGTGTTATAATGGAACTAACGAGAAGCCTCTCCCTTTGGGAGAGGTGGCGGCGAAGCCAACGGAGAGGGCAAAATGGAGCGAGAACCACTAAAGAAAAATAATGAGTTGCTAAATGTCGCAAGAATTTTACGCCGTAATATGACTCGGCAAGAAAAACATTTATGGTATGATTTTTTG
>SVND01000061.1 GCA_015067075.1 Oscillospiraceae bacterium | reverse complement strand
GTTTGTGGATATAACTATATCCGCCTCAGAAGCCTTAACGGCACAAAGTGAAGATATAAAATCAACGCCTTTTTTATGCGCCTGCTCCAAATCGCCTGCAACAGCAAAAATAGGCTCTTTTTTCGAGTTTAAAACTACATTTACGATAAACGCAAGCTTCGCTTTTTTGGCCGCCCAGATCATATCGTTATGTATGGGATTGCCTTCTAAAATGCCTGTTCTCGCGTTTTCATGGGCAATAAATTCAGAACAATGGTTAGCAAGCACCGTCGTTCTGCCTGCAATACCGGGTAAAACGCTTTTTCTTCCGCCTGAAAATCCTGCAAAAAAATGCGGTTCAATAAATCCCTCGGCGACAACCAGGTCAGCATCCAAGGCTATCTTATTTATCTCACATTGACCGCCTGACGGCAATGTACCGATATTGACAAGTTTTTCTTTTTCATCGCAATCATGGATATATATCTTTTCCGTTGCAACGATTTCCTCACCGAATTTGTTTATAAGCTCCTGCTTTGTCGTTGCTCTATGACAACCCGTAGCAACAAGAATCGTTATATCGGCAGAGGGATTACCTTCTCTTATCTGCTTAAGCATCTGAGGTATTATTATTTTGCTCGGAACAGGTCTTGTGTGGTCACTTGCAATAATTACTATATTATTTTTTCTGCGGCTGAGCTCGGAAAGGCTTTTACTGCCAACAGGATTTTTCAGCGCTTTCTTTACAAGTGCTTTTCCTTCGTCTTCGGGAATATACTCCTCAATTGAAGATGTAAGCACACCAACAAGTTCATTTTCATTAAATTTATACTCAACTTGATTTTTTCCGTAAGGAAAAAGCAGTTTTCTCATTTTATTTCCTTTCAATAAAACGAATATATTTTCGTTTATTATACATCATTTAAGTGTTTTTGTCAATTCCTTTTACAAGGAAAATAACCCCACGATACCGTGAGGTCATTAAATTTATATTCTTACGGAGATATTGTTTTTAGCCATGTCTCGCTTTACCTCGCCGACGGAAAGCTCACCGTAATGGAAAACCGACGCCGCCAACGCCGCATCTGCGTTCGTGCGCATAAACAGCTCCGAAAAATGCTCTATTTTACCGCATCCGCCCGATGCGATAACGGGAATATCAACCACGTTGCAAACAGATTGTGTAAGCTCAAGGTCAAATCCGTCCTTCGTGCCGTCCGTATCCATGGAAGTAAGCAGTATCTCCCCTGCGCCGAGCTCGTACGCTCTTCTCGCCCATTTGATCGCATCAATACCCGTATCAATTCTCCCGCCGTTGATGTAAACGTGAAATCCGTTTTCAGTCTTTTTTGCATCAATGGCAACGACAACGCATTGACTGCCAAACTTATCTGCGGCACGGCTGATAAGTGTTTCATCCTTTATTGCCGTTGAATTAATGGATATCTTATCTGCGCCTGCGCGAAGCAAATTGAAAAAGTCGTCCGTGGTGCGAATACCGCCACCTACTGTGAGAGGCATAAAAACCTCGCGAGCCGTTTTTTCAACGACGTCGATAACTGTACGGCGCTCCTCGTGAGAAGCTGTTATATCAAGGAAAACAAGCTCGTCTGCCCCCTGCTTTTCATACATTTTAGCAATTTCGACAGGGTCGCCCACATCTTTTATATTGACAAAATTTACACCTTTGACAACGCGTCCGCCGCGCACGTCAAGGCAAGGAATTATTCTTTTTGCAAGCATAAGTATTCCTTTCGTTTACATACCGAGTTCTTTTTTCAGCTCTTCCGTATATTCAGGTACAGCACCGAGCTTTGTAATAACGTAATCACTGAGCGTAACGCCGCGTTCAAGGCAGACCTTGATAGGTTCACCGCGAAGATAATTTATAACGAAGCTTGCGGAAAAGCTGTCGCCTGCGCCGACTGTCGAAACGGGCTTGCTTTGCGGAACGCGGGATATGTACGTTTTATCGTCCTGCGCTTCATATACCATAGCACCGTCCTTGTCAAGAGTAACAACAACGAGCTTAATTGCGTATTCCTTGCAAAGCTCTCGGCATACGCTTTCGGCATACTCAACAAAGCTGCTTTCCTTCATAGCTTTTGCAATACCTGTTTCAGCAAGAACATGGAACTCATCACGGCTGATCTTGACGATAGTGGCATTATTAAAGCATTCTTTTAAAAGCGCTCCGCTATAGTAATCCTGTCTTATGTTTATATCGCAGAAAACCTCTGTACACTTAGCTTTTTCAATTATCTTTTTAAGCGTCGCTTTTGATACCTCTGCTCTTTGAGCAAGCGTACCGAAATAGATAACGTCTGCGCTCTCATTTTTCAGAACAGCTTCAGCTTCCTTAGAAAGAGGAATATTATCGTATGCAACGTCCTTTACCAAGTCGTAGGATGGTTTTCCCATTGCATCTACAGTAACGTCACAAACACCTGTTTTCTTATCAATAACTGAAATAAGGCTTGTATTTACACCAAGCTCAGCTACTTTTTCCAGCGTTTCCGCGCCTAAATCATCTTTGCCGACTGCGGAAATGATCTTTGCTTCTCCGCCAAGCTTAACAAAATGTGCAGAAAAATTCAGCGAAGCTCCGCCAAGCTCGCGCTTTTCGGGAAAAACATCCCATAATATTTCACCAAAACACAAAAGTTTTTTCATATAGATCCCCTTATTTAAAACATCGTCGGATAGCATCCTGCCACCTTGCAAGCCTGTGTCAGATCGAGCGTACCGCTGTAAATTGATTTTCCGCATATTGCGCCGTAAAGCCCGATCTTTTCAAGGGCTTTGATATTCTCGATGTCGCGTATACCACCGCTTGCAGTAATTTTGCAGCACACAGCCTCGGAAAGCTTTTTAAGTCCGTCGAGATCAGGACCTTCAAGCGTTCCGTCGTGGTCGATATTGGTATAAATAATATTGTCAACGCCTATCTGCTCCATGACCTTTGCAAGCTCGATATATGTAGTTTCCGAAACGGAGAGCCAGCCCTCCGTGCAGACCATTCCGTTTTTAGCGTCAATTCCAACGGCGATTTTGTCACCGTATTCCTTGACTGCATCCTTGACAAGCTGAGGATCTTTAAGTGCGGCAGAGCCTAAAATAACACGCGATATGCCGTTTTCAATATAGTCGGATATTGTTTTCATATGGCGTATACCGCCGCCAAGCTCCGTAAACAGTCCGCTTTCCTTTGCCGTAGCAATAAAAATATCTCTGTTTACCTGCTTTTTCTCAAGTGAGCCGTCGAGATCGACCATATGTAAAAACAGCGCGCCCTGCTCTTTGAATTTTTTTGCCGTTTCCACAGCGTTTTCAGCGACCTGAGATACCGTATCAAATCTGCCTTTATATAAACGGACACATTTTCCGTCTTTAATATCTATAGCCGGTAAAATTATCATAGCTTTTCCTTTATAATTCAATGAAATTCTTAATTATTTGAAGTCCCGTCTGACTGCTCTTTTCGGGGTGGAATTGGCATCCGTATACATTTCCGTGTCCAACTACTGCCGCAACCTCACCGCCGTACTGCGTAAAAGCGTAAAGATCGTCACGCATAGCAACGTGAGCCTTATATGAATGAACGAAATATACGTACGAGCCTTTATCAACGCCTTTAAGAAGCGGACACTCGCCGTTCATTTCAAGGCTGTTCCAGCCCATATGCGGTATTTTAAGTCCGCCTGCATCCATTTTGCGTACGTCGCCTTTTATGAGTCCAAGTCCCTCAGTAAGCGCAAACTCGTCACTGCTGTCAAAAAGAAGCTGCATACCGAGGCAAATGCCTAACAGAGGCTTTTTTGCCGCCTGCGCCTTTATCACATTGTCCAGCCCCGTTTGTTTAAGCAACTTCATTGCATCGGGAAATGCACCGACACCCGGCAAAATTACAAGGTCAGCCTTTTCCAAGCCTTCCTCTTCCCCTGTGATATACGCTTTTGCACCCACGTATTCACACGCCTTTTGTACAGACATAAGATTTCCCATGCCGTAATCTGTAATAGCAATCGTTTTCATTTATAACGTTCCTTTTGAGGATAAAATTTCAGTACCGTTTATTTTAATAGCTTGCTTTATAGCTCTTGCCGCCGCCTTATAAACAGCCTCAGTTTTATGATGATCGTTTTCACCGTATCTTATATCAATATGAAGCGTAACTGCCGCATTGTTGACAAAGGCTCGGAAAAACTCGATTGTCATTTGCGTATCGTAATCTCCGATCATGGGTGCTTTGAAATCACCGTTGAAAACGAGATACGATCTTCCGCTTATATCAATTGCGGCGAAAGCAAGAGCTTCATCCATAGGGACGTATTCGCTTGCAAAGCGCGCAATTCCTGCCTTGTCTCCTATCGCCTCGGCAAATGCCTTGCCTAAAACGATACCCACGTCTTCAATGGAGTGATGGCAATCGACGTTGATGTCACCCGTCATATTCAAGGTAATATCCATGCCCGAATGGGTGCAAAAGGCGCTGAGCATATGGTCGAAAAAGCCGATTTGCGTACTGCCGCAAAGCTTGCCGTTTCCGTCTAAATTAAGATACAGCTCAATATCAGTTTCTTTGGTCTTTCGTGTTATCTGTGCAGTGCGCATATCAATTCTCCTTTTCCGCTATCACTTTTGCGATGGCAGATATGATCTTTTTGTTGTTATCGGCACTGCTTGCCGATATTCTTAAATGAT
Source organism: Oscillospiraceae bacterium (assembly GCA_015067075.1). Classification (GTDB taxonomy): domain Bacteria; phylum Bacillota; class Clostridia; order Oscillospirales; family SIG530; genus SIG530. Next base: position 5,850 of record SVND01000061.1, on the reverse strand, counting down.
TTTTAAAGATATGACGAATGCTTATGCCTTCCAAGCAAAGCCGTTTATGTATCTTTTCAGCCAAATCCGTGCGTACAAGGACGAAATTCGTATTTGTAGGGTAAACGTATATTTCATCTTCAAATCGCTCAGAAAGCTTTTTAAGCTCCTTATAAAGCATATTTCTCGACGCCAGCATATCGTTTATAGCGTTATCAATGTATTTGCGATTTTCAAGCACGATCTTTCCAAACGCTTGTGTAACGGAATTTACGTTATAAGGCGATTTTACGTTTCTTAAAACATTGGTAAGCTTTTTTCCCGCAACGGCAAAGCCAAGGCGGAGCGCCGCAAGACCGAAAGCCTTTGAGCAGGTTTTAAGCACGATAAGATTATCGTATTGTCCAACAAGGTCAAGCACGGATTCGCTGTAAAACTCCATGTATGCCTCGTCAACGACAACGAGAGTATGCTCCAAAGACGAGATGATCTTTTCAACGTCCGCTCGTTCCATACCCTGCCCCGTCGGGTTGCAAGGATTGGAGAAAATGAGCATATTTACGTTGTGCTCTTTAGCAAAATTTATCGCATGATCCACGTCAATTTTGAAATTTTCATCTTTTTCAAGGGCAATACAGCTATTTTCGTAGATCGAGCCGTAAAAGGCATACATTGAAAAATCAGGCTTGAACGTAAGTATGGTGTCACCTTTTTTCAAAAACGCCGAGGTTATAACAGAAATAAGCTCGTCCGAACCGTTGCCCGCCGTAATATACGCTTCCGGTATGTTGTGATATGCGGCAAAAGCCCTGCACGTCTCCGTTGCAAGGCAATCGGGATAGATATTGTAATCAAGATCCATCGCCGCCCGCGCAAGCTTCATTCTCAGCGACGCAGGCAATGTGATAAAGCTTTCATTTGCATCAGCTTTGATATCGTATTTCGCCGTATCCGGCTTGTACGGCTCAAAGCTGTTAATTTTATCGTTTAAGGTGTACATAGCTTAAATATTCCCTTTATTCTTTCTGACCTCGATGGAATTTGCATGAGCAGTAAGTCCCTCGGCATTGGCAAATGTGATTACGTCGTCTGCCGCCGCTTCAATAGCTTGTTGAGAATAGCTGATAAAGCTCATTCTTTTTACAAAGCTGTCAACGGAGAGCGGAGAGAAAAATCTCGCAGTACCGCCTGTCGGCAAAACGTGATTAGTTCCTGCATAGTAATCCCCTATGGGCTCGGGAGTCCATTTTCCAAGGAAAACGGAGCCTGCGTTTTTAATAAGCGGTAAAACGTCCATAGGTGATTTCGTCATTATTTCAAGATGCTCTGGAGCGACCTCGTTTGCAAGCTGAGCCGCACGCTCAACGGTTTCACAGATTACAGCTGCACCGTAATTTTCAATCGATTCTTTAATTATATCACATTTTGAAAGAGTTTGCATCTGTTTTTGCAATTCACTTTCGCATTTTTCCGCAATTTCTTCACTCGTTGTTATGAGTATTGATGATGCGAGGGGATCATGCTCCGCCTGCGACATAAGGTCTGCCGCCAAAAATTCAGGTGAAGCCGTTTCATCAGCGATAACGAGTATCTCACTTGGGCCTGCAATCATGTCAATATCAACTACGCCGAAAAGCAAACGCTTTGTCGTGGCAACGAAAATATTACCGGGACCTACTATCTTATCGACCTTTGGAATTGTTTCCGTGCCGTAAGCCAGCGCCGCAACAGCCTGCGCACCGCCTATTTTAAATATCCTATCAACGCCCGCTATCTTTGCCGCGGCAAGGATGTTTTTGTTGATGCTGCCGTCCTTTTGAGGCGGTGTAACCATTATTATCTCGCCAACACCTGCAACCTTCGCAGGAATAGCGTTCATAAGAACCGACGACGGATACGCCGCTCTTCCGCCGGGAACATAAATTCCCACACGGGCAAGTCCGCGTACTATCTGACCGAGCTTTATTCCGTTTTCACGTTCAAATTCAAACTCCGCCTGCTTTTGCTTTTCATGAAATTCTCGTATATTCGTCGCCGCATTTTTCATCGCGGTGATAAGAGCGCTGTCGCACTGTTCAACGGCGCAATCAAGCTCTTGCTGCGATACTTCAAAAGCATCAAGCTCGCATTTATCAAATCGCAAAGTGTAATCCTTAAGCGAGCTGTCGCCGCCTTTGCGCACGTCTGCGATTATTTCGTTGACTGCAGCTGTTACCTTTGCATCTGTTTCCTCGTCACGAAGCCTTAAAGACTCAAAAAGCTTTACTGCCTGCTCCGATCTGTCCTTAACTATTCTGAGCATTATTTTCGCAAACCTCCTTGAGCTTTTCAATAAACGGTAAAATAATATTGCTCTTCATCTTCATGGATGCTGTATTAACTATCATTCTGGCAGAAATGTTGCACACCTCGTCAACGATAACAAGACCGTTCTCCTTAAGTGTAGCTCCCGTTTCCGTAATATCAACGATGCCGTCAGCAAGGTCAAGCAGCGGTGCAAGCTCAACAGAGCCTTCGATTTTGATTATTTCAATATCCATACCCTTCTTATCGAAGAAGTTTCTCGCTACGGCAGGATATTTCGTTGCGATTTTCAGTCGGCGGAAGCCTCTGTAAATATCGTTCCCTTCTTTTGCTGCAAGGACAAATCGGCATTTTCCGAATCCCAGCTCCATAACCTCGTAAAAAGAGCCGCCATGCTCAATTATCGTATCCTTACCTACGATACCGATATCGCAAGCACCGTATTCAACGTACGTTACAACATCAGCCGCCTTCGCAAGAACAGCCTTTGCAGGCAAACCACCCACATCAAGTAAAAGTCTGCGACCTTTATCGCGGAGCTGGGAGCAATCAAAGCCTGCCGCTTCAAACATTTCAACGGACTTTTGCTCCAATCTTCCTTTTGTAAGCGCAATTCTAATGGTATCCATCTATATTCTCCTTAAACCGTCGTAACTTTCTTTATGCCCTTTGATGCGGCGTAGGTTTCAGCTTGCTCCAAGGTGTCAAAAACAGCCATTTCAACTGTTTTTCCTCTCGCCGTAAGCCTGTCAGCCTCTGTGTAAGCTTTTGCTTCGTTGCCTTCCTCATAAAAAATGAGGTAATCGGGCGGGCATATATCCGGCTCGCTGTCCTTGACCAATATTTCGCAAACAGCATCAATATCAATAGCAAAGCCGATAGCTTCTATATCCTTATCGCAAAATTGTGAAAGCAATCCGTCGTATCTTCCGCCCGACATGATCTCACCGCCGACAGTTGAGATATATCCGCGGAAAATAATTCCCGTATAATAATCAATGCGCGTTACAAGACCGAGGTCAAAGGTGAAAAGCTCGCTCATACCCATGGCAGTAAGCTTATCGTAAAGCTTGCTTAAATAATCAAGAGCCTCCGATGCATCTTTATTTTCGATAAGAAGCTTCGCTTCCGACAGCACCGAGCGATCTCCGAAAAGCTGAGGAAGGCGTCTGAGTGCCGCACAGCCGCGCTTTACCGTTTCGCAAGCACTCTGCTCAATTTCAGCAAGAATATCGTTGAGAGCCGCAAAATTCTTTTGCTCAATAAGAGTTCTTATGGACTCAATAACAGCTTCATCATCCGTGACACTTTGAACGATCGCCTTGAAAAAGCCAACGTGGCCAAGCTCAATTCTGAACGTACCGTCAAAGCAAGTTGAAAGTGCCTTCGCCGCAGTTACAAGGCATTCAATATCAGCCTTAATTCCGCTTGCGCCGATCATTTCAATACCTGCCTGCGTTATTTCGTTAAGCTTACCGCGTTCCGTCGGTTTAATAACAAACGTGCTTTGATTGTAGCAAAATCTGAGGGGAAGCATGGAATTGTGAAGCTTCGTTGCCGCAATACGTGCGGCAGGAACTGTACTGTCGGGTCGTATCACAAGAAGCTTTCCGCTGTTATCAACAAGCTTATAGAGGCTTTCCTGAGGTAGATCGGCGTCACCTGAGGTGAACGCATCGTAATACTCCAAAGTAGGAGTTGATATTTCGGAAAACCCACGGCTTTTGAAAAAATCGGATAAGCGGCGTTCAAGTCCCCTTTTCGCCTCAAGGTCCGAAAAAAGTATATCTCGCATTCCTTCGGGAATACGCTTGCTAATGTTTTTCATATTATATCTGCCTTTCGTATATTCACCGCATTTCTTACTTGAAATGCAATTAAAAATGTGCTATAATAAATAAAAGGGCATTTTGAGCCTCTATTAAGCCATAATAGAAATATAATAACATATTTTTTGGAAAAATGCAACTATGATTGATACAATTTTATTTGATCTTGACGGAACTTTAGCTCCTTTTATTCAAGATGAATTTGTAAAAAAATATTTTTACATTTACAGCGAGATCGTCGCAAAGCTCGGATACTCTCGCGAAGACTTTATCAAAGCCATGTGGACGGGCGTTGACGCTATGCTGAAAAACGATGGTTCCGTGCTCAATATGGAGCGTTTTTGGGACGGATTTGCATCCGTTCTCGGTGAAGATGCTCGCAAGCTCAAAGCTACGGCAGATGATTTTTACAAAAATGAATTTAACCTTGTAAAAAGCGTTGTAAAGCCCCACGCTCCGCGCAGACATCTTATCGACTCTTTAAAGCAAAAGGGATTTACTCTCATTCTTGCGACAAACCCCATATTTCCTCCGTCTGCAGTTGCCTCTCGCCTGTCTTGGTGCGGACTGTCACCTGACGATTTTTACTATATCACGACTTACGATAACAGCACCTTCTGCAAGCCTAACCCAGGATATTACGAAGAAATACTTAAAAAATGCGGAAAAACCGTAGAAAATTGCCTTATGGTCGGAAACAATCCCGACGACGATATGGCGGCGGCAAAATTGGGATTTGAGGTATTTTTGATTACCGACACCATCGAAAATCCCAACGATTCAGATTGTTCCGTCTACCCGAACGGCTCTTACGCCGATTTGGAAAAATACCTGCTTTCCCTCGCCTCACCCCAATAAACCTTTGAATATCCGAGGTTCACTTTAGCGTGCTACTATGATAACATAATAAAATGGTTTTGTCAATACTTATTTTAAATATTATTTAAGGAATGATACAAATGTTAAAAACTGCGAGAACTTCCGTAATGAACTTTGAAAACGCCATCCGCGGCGCGCGCAATCCCATGAACAGTTGGGGACGCTACGACAGCTATACCGACGAAAACGGCAACTTCGTTTTGGGCGAAAACGACCTTTCCTTGGCAACACGCCTTTGCAAAGCAGGAAGCGACCATCGCAAATTCGTCCGTCAGATATTCATTTCCGTCGATATTACCGCTCCCCTTTATTGGTGGAAGGAGTACGACACGTACAAGGTCTCAACTGTCGCAAATTCCACCTCCACCATGCACAAGCTGACAAGCGCTCCCATAACCATGGACGATTTCAGCTGTGACAAGCTTTCCCCTGCTTCTTACGAGCAGATGAAGATTTTTGTTAATTATATCGAAAGCTTGCGCCTGAGCTTTGTCGAAACGAAAGATAAAGCCGTTTGGTACGATATTATTCAGCTTTTGCCCTCAAGCTACAATCAGCTTCGTACCTGCACGCTCAACTACGAAACGCTCCATAACATTTACTTTGCACGCCGTCATCATAAGCTTGACGAATGGCATGTTTTCTGTGAATGGATCGAGTCACTCCCCTATGCCAAAGAGCTTATTTGCTACGAATAAAGCTAAAACGGAAAGAACTGAACGGTTCTTTCCGTTTTTTGTATAAGAAAACCACGCGATAGTCGCGTGGTAGAAAAAAGGTTAACCGGTGAGCAAAAATCCTCCGTTTGTGGTAAAAAGGAAAAGACCTGCCAGTCAAAACCAAAAACAAACAAACGGAG